>NZ_JACHCW010000013.1:0-180759 GCF_014200825.1 Pedobacter sp. AK017 | reverse complement strand
ACAGCAGTAAGGATTTCTGCATTATAGGCCTTGCTCAGCTGCCCTTTGCTGTAGGCAAACTTTTCATAGTCTATCGTGTAGTTTGGCCCAATGCCAGCAACCGCTTTTGCATAATTGTCTACAAAAGCTGCATTAAACGCAGTCTGCTTCTCCTTATGCGCATTCTGGTAACCGATCCTGATCAGCGGGGTCAACCGCCGCTGAAAATCAACTACTGTTTTAAACTTGGCCCGCATGTTTAACTGCGCCACCGTAGGTGGATTTTGTGAGGGGTGGGGAATGGCCGTAATCACGTTCTGCCCGTTTGTCCAGTGCCCTACCAGCGCACCGGTTTTTTTCTGGAAGCCACCAAAGGCTCCCCAAATTTGAATTCCCATGTTTTCTATTTTTTAATGGGTTCATTAACGTTTGCAACCTTTTTAGCTGTGGTTAGCAACGATAGCATCAGCCCGGCATCGTGCCAGTTTTTTTTAAAAGAACCTTGGCAGTTTTGTTAGCATCCTATCTACCGCCACGCGGAACTCCTTTGCCGTTCCCTGCCAGCTAAACCTTAGCTGCTCCTTAAACCAAAGCTCCAATGCCACTACCTCCTGTACAAACCTGCACTTTAAACTGTGTTCCAGGCCATCGGCACAACGTAAACAATAAGGATAGTTTTGTGCAGCTCCGGTATCAATGGCTACACTTAACAGTTTCATTTCACCTGCAAAGTGCAGTACTTCTATTAAATTAAAGAGTTTACAGGGTTTACCTGTATTTTTAAAAACCAGGCAAGCCTGCCTGTCTTTCATTTTGTAAATGCTAAGCAACAATTCATTATTGCACATCATCTTTAAACATTAATTTCAATTGAAAGTCCCATAATTTTGGCACCTTCGCTTTCAGGCATGTCATTCCTTAAAGCATTTTTTTGTGTGTGATGCTACCTGCCTACCTTCACTCCGGCAATTCCAGTGCATACCTGGTCAGGTATTGCCCTGCCACTGCATATAAGCTGTTTCCCAATACCTTAAAACTGCTTATGGGTACATCCTTATATTTGGGCAGGTAAAACGAATAACAGTAAACCTGTTTCTCCAGATCGTAAACATCTATTGCCGCACTTTTCCTGTACAAGGTCAGATCCTCACCTTTACCCATCAGCTTCGATTGTATAAACAAATATTTGCCCTGGTTTGAACAGTTCGCATTTACCATCAAGGTAGGCGAAGCAAAGGTGAATGATTTTTCAGCACGCAGCTGGTCTACCTTAAAGCGGGCCGAATCTACCGGGTCTATGGTCTTTATTTTCTTTACCAGGTTCAGGTTTGTGTCTATCAGCAAGATCTCGTTGCGGTAATGGTACACATAGGTCAGCATGTGCAGCTGCCGGTTATACCTCAGCATGCCGTCTGTACAAAACAGACCATCTACCTGCTTTTCAAATATCCCGGTATTGCTCATGCTTTCTCCGCTTCCTGTTACCTTGCGCAAACTATTCGCCCGGGTATCCGTGTCTATAAAACGGAAAACCATCGTTTGTGTGCCCAAGGGTTGCAGCTGTGCAAAGTATGGGGCTTTTATGTCATACACCGCTGTCTTCCAAACACCAATACTACCTTTCAGGATGCTGCGTTCCAATCCATTGTACAGGTAAAAAGAGCTGGAATCTACATAAGCCTTATAGCTGCCCTTTAACTTTACCTCCTGCCTGTTCAGTTCAAGGCGAATACTTACCGTATCCTTTAACAAAGGCCCAACCTTCAGCAAATGGCCTATGGCAGTTCCACTGGCCAGGTAAACGGAACTTCCAGCATCACCGGCAATGTAATAGGAATTGTATTTTAAGTCCAGTGTTTTATAACCTTTAACCACCCCAAGCAGCTTCCTTTTAAAGTTATAGGTAGCAGCGCTTTGTTTAACCGCATAGCGGATGGCAAAATACAGCACCGGCAGGGATGACAATACAGCAACAACGATCAGTAAGTAGATAAATTTTCTCATATAGGTTTCTTCTTGGGATAAATGGCCCGCTACAGCTTAAGCTGGCGGGCCATTTATGGCTGTCAACAACTAGTTCTGTCTGTACAATGCTACGGTACAAAAACCAGTCTCTTCATTCTGAATGAAGGCATCTCCCCCTGACCACAGTTGGCAGGCATTGGTAGTGTAGTTGACATCACAGGTGCCAGTTAAATTGCTCGGAGTGGCACATGCACCCTGGTCATTGTAAGGCGAACCCTGTAAAGTGGTTCCTGTTCGCTTTGCTGTTGCAAACACACTGCCTACGGCAACTATTGCCAACACAGTGAGAATTAAAAATGGTTTTTTCACTTTTTTAATTAAATTATAAGGTTAATGCCTACTCTCTTATATCCAGGTTTTTTGGCTTCCACCTGTTCAACGCGCATTGAATATTTTTAACACACCCCGTCATCCCGATGGAAGCGCAGCGACGAGGGATCTCTTGAACTATGCCTAAACAAGAGATTTCTCCCTAAGGGTCGAAATGACGTCGCGGTTCAGCATGACGGGTTGGTGTGTTAACAAACACACTCCGGGATCTGCTGCTATGCCAAACCCAAAACCGACCTTCCTGATGAAGCCCTAATCCCAGTCCTATCCAGCTTAACACCACAAAGCCCATGTTAAACAGCAGGTGCACATCCCAGCTCATCTGTTCCAAAACGCCACCACAATTGCAAACCGGCCTGTCAGTGAATTTCAAAATCACTATGATATACACAATGAACATCCACATCAAACCATAACTGGCCCAAAGGGCCGGCAACAAACTGCGCCTAAACGCCAAACCTATAGCAATCAAAACCTCAACACCAGGTACAAGCAGTGCAACCAGCAAGGTAAAATCTGAAAGTATGGGCGACTGCCCCAGCTGCACCTTAAACTTCTGAAAGTCATACAGCTTACTAAATGCTGCATATAAAAACAGCAGGATAAACAGATACCTGACTGCATCAAGCAGCATCAGGCAATAGTATCTTTTCCTATCTGCATTCATATTGTTCTGATTAAAATTTAAAACGGCTTTTTCTTGTTCTCTCATGGCATATTTTTCTGTTAACCAAAAATACGAGGTGCAAAAACCTTATGAAATACTTAATCTGTTGAGTTCTGGTGCTTACTTCGGTCAATTCAACTACATAAAAAGGCGTATTTTTCAAATTGCTTTTAGATACTCTACTTTCAAATCTCCGGCACAACATGAAAATGAATAAAAAAAACAAATTGCTTTTTTTTATTCATTCCCCTCTTTTCACATGTTAAGCCTATTTTTCATCTAAAACACTGAACATCAAGCAAGCAACAAATACATAAGCGACGCAAAATTTGTGGTTTGCAAAAAGAAATTATATATATTTAACACACATTAACAATAAACACTACTTATAATTAACGTATCATATTCTAAAAAAATTGAATCCGATTAAATTACATGCTCAGCAGCCTGTTAGCGAAGCGCTGGCGCTGATGGATAAGGATAAATACAAATCTTTACCGGTTTACCAAAACGACCGCATTATTGGCAGCCTTCATTACGACGAGCTCAACGCCTATCTGAATGAGGATAAAAAAGATGAAAAAATCTGTGCAAATAAACTGCAGATCAATCTGATTGCGGCAATGGATGGCATTGCCAGCATGAAACTTGAATATTACCATAATGCTTTGCGCGTAAAACATAAAAAAACAGCAGTTTTGCGCTTTACAGCTATAGCTGCAATTTTATTTATAATTACAGCCCTGGCCTGCTTCTTTTTAAAACCCTCGGTACCTTCCAATCCCGGCAATCTAATCGTAGCAGGTTTAAACAAGGTAGTGCTCACTTTTGCAGATGGTAAAAAGATTGCTCTTGATGAAACAAAGGGTGGCATCAGGCTAACAGAAAACAAACTCACCTATCAGGATGGAACCCCGATATCAGCAGCAGGTACCGCTGGTGTGGCAAGTGTGTCCACCTCTCATGGTGTAGTGTATCAGGTACAATTGCCCGATGGCACCAGGGTATGGTTAAATGCCACCTCCACCCTAAAGCTCCCGGCAAGCTTTACCAATACAGAAAAGCGCCTGGTCCAGTTAAGCGGAGAAGCATATTTCGAAGTAGCCAAGGTTAACTATGCCACAGCAAATGGTTTAAAACGCCTGCCATTCATTGTAGCCAGCATAGGCCAGGAAATAGAAGTTCTGGGCACACATTTTAATGTAAAGGCCTACCCAAATGAACCAGCAATTAAAACCACGCTACTGGAAGGACTGGTGCGCGTTAGCCCTTTAAGCGATATTAAAAGCTTAAAAGGGGCCGATCCATCCCTGGCCGACCCATTGATTCCAATCCAGGAACAGCAAGGTATAATGCTTAAACCAAATGAAGAGGCTGTTTTAAAAGGAAACAAAATAGCCGTTAACAAGGTGAACGCAAGCGAAGCCATCGCCTGGCGAACCGGCGATTATATCTACAGAAACACGCCACTAGAAAACGTGATGCTGGTTATTGCACGCTGGTATGATGTAGAAGTAATTTATCAGTCTAACCTCCATAAAAGAAATGAACTATTGGGTGGTGTAATGACAAAATCAGCTGATATGCAAGATATCCTGAAATCACTGGAGCTTACCGCAAAAGTCCGTTTCAAAGTGGATGGCAAACGGGTTACTGTAATGCAACAACAGCTTTAGGGCATTTACCATAATACTTTTTAAAAGCCTTGCTAAAATAGTAGGGTTCTTTATAACCACTCAATAAGGCCACTTCTTTCACAGGCTTATCGGTAGTTAAAAGCAGCTCTTGTGCATATTCCATCCGCAACTTAATCACCTGTTCGTGCAACGGTATCCCAAAGGCCATTTTGGCCAAACGGGCCAGGTTTCTTTCCGATACCATAAACCTTAGCGCAAGGGCGGGCAGGTTCTCTGCTGCTTCCGACCTGAAATTCTCCTTAATAAAAACTGTAATATCGGTAATCTTAGCACTATGGTGCTGCATGCTTGTATCACCATTTCTGAGTTTATTGTAGTAACTATGGATACACTGCGCTGTAAAAATATGATCACCATCTGTATTCGGATCATTGATGGTGGCATCCATTTTTTTTAACGATTTAAACAGGCTGTGTGCTATGCCAAGAGGGGCCAGGCTCAACTCCCTGCACCTGGCATCAAAAAATGAAGCGGTCAATGGTTTCAATTCCTTTAACTTGCTGCTTTTATAAATCAGCCAGTCGGCCCTGAAAGTGATCAGCATCACCTGGTTTGAACCTGCAGGCACCGTTTTCCTGTACCGGCCCGGCGGGCGGTAACACAAATAACAGCAGTTCCGGTTCAGATCTGCATGCATAAAAAAGGCAGGTTCAAATACCGAAAAATCGATATAAGTCTTTTCCGTAAAACAGTATTCAAACAGTTCAATATGCGCCAGGTAAAGGCTAACCGACTGTACCAATAACTGTCCTTCGGCGAGCATAATTTTTTGGGCAATGCCCGTTTGCAAGGGCAGGCTACTATAACCCGCCAAAGCATCCCATTTAACCTGTTCCGATGTAAGGGCTGCCAGATGAAGTTCAATTTGAGATTGCATAATTTTAATTCGTTTGGAAAAAGGTAAATTAATGCAACAACAGAAGTGCCTTATACAGTAAATTGTTTCTTAATTTTTAAACAGCCTATAGGTCGGCAAAAACAAATTTGTAAATTTGGCCTAACAACAAAATGTAACCATGTCTGTAAGTTTCGAATGCCTTTACTTTCTGGATAACCAGCAATTGTGTATTGTTGAAATCAAACTGAATAACGTTTTGTCAGCTACAGAAAAGAAAGACCATTACAAATGGCTGCTTATTAATAAACGCACAATGGATGTAAAGGAAATGCGATTCAACGCTATGGATTCAACAGCACAAATTGAAGAGCGTTTTTTCGACCTGGGCTATTTAAAATTTGATGCCCAAAAAGGCGTATACATCTCTAAAGATCCAAAAGAGCAATATCAGCTGGAGAAAGCGAATTGCGAAACTGTGCCAGAGATGATTGCGGATGCGATAGCAGCTTATTTAGATAAAACAGCAAGCATCATCTTTGATCACTTAAAATTATACAAATCCACACCCTTCCAAACAACATAGCCCAGCTTCGCACACCTCCTGCCAACAACATCCGTAACATGCTCCGGCACATCATTTACCACCATCCACCTAATTGCATAATTGCTATTATAACTTAAATAAACAACCAGCTCATCACACACCCTTTCATCCTGCAGCACTTTTTCTAAATAAGCCTGTAATTCCTGGGCAAAACGTTCCAACCTTTTGGTCATTACCCCTGTAAGCATAGCTTCAGCCTTAGTTTCAAAATCTACAATTGCGAGGACGGTAACAGTAATCATTTAATCAGCTTATAAAATAAATATCGCAGAAATTTAGCAAAATCCCAAGCTGGTTTCTACCAAACGCGTGTATTATCGACAAACGTAATCATATAGCCTACAAAAACATCCCATTCCTCCAGGCAAATTGAATTGTATGGGTAATTATCCTGGAGAACCTTTATTTTCGCCCCAAATTACATTCTAAAAACCACCCTCCCCTACCTATTTAACCATATTATATTTCAGCATATCGCCAAAAACCGCAAAATTAGCTGAATTTCTGCCAAAGCAAGCTTTATAATTATCATCACTGTAGCTTTGAAACAGAAGTTGAACAACTATTAGGAAGAACTATACCTATGGGAACGGAAGAATATTTATTGCAAAAAAGTAAGGCCGAAGGCGTTGAGATTGGCGAGGTTAAAGGCGAACACAAAAAAGCAGTTGAAATGGCTCACAAGCTTATTGCAAAGGGCATGCCCATCAATGAGATTTCGGAATTAACCGGCCTCTCCATAAAAGAAATCCAATCCCTTTAAAAAAAGTGCCAAAATAACCCTGCGGGGATTAAACATAGCACCATCCGATTGCTAAGCAGGGTACTCCGGCACTTTATAGTAAGTTACTAAAAATTTTCTTATTATTCTTAGATAACGACCTGGCCCCAAAACTTATACCCGGCAACACATCCATGCTGCCGGGCATAAAAACCAAATGAGCTCACTAAATGAGCAAAATGAACAAACGGACTGATTACACACAACCCTTATACAAGGAGTCTTATTCAATCTCAACCGCAAAAATCATTAAAGTCTGCATTAAAAAGATACATATTGGCAACTTCCGTAAAATAACCTGTCAATTAAGCATTATGCCAAATCATATTTCGAAATGAAGGTTTTAGGTACGGCACACTCCCAATAAAATTCCAGTCTCATCAACCCATTTCTACATTTATACATATTGAGGAAGGCCGCTATGAAATCACGGACAGGCGTCAGGAATATAATTTTATTGTGCAGCACAAAAAACAGCAGCCAACCAACCCAAATTACATTCTAAAAACTACCCTCCCCTACCTATTTAACCTTTAACCATATTATATTTCAGCATATCGCCAAAAACCGCAAAATTAGCTGAATTTCTGCCAAAGCAAGCTTTACAATTATCATCACTGTAGCTTTGCTGAACCTAAACCAGCAAAAATGCCAGAAGAGCCGTGTATAACTGTACTACCTAAACAAAAGAGGAAAGCCAGAAGAAAGCCACGCCGGAGAGATGATTTTTTATGGAAAGCCATTTTTGAGGACATATCCGAAGATTTCATCAGGTTTTTCTTCCCGGATGCAGATACACTGTTTGATATGGAGAAGAAATTCGAGTACCTGGACAAAGAATTTGATTCCTTTTTCCCCAATGAAGAAGATGGTACCGGGCGTGTACGCTACGTTGATAAACTGGTTAAGGTTTTCCTGAAAGATGGAGCTGAAAATGGATTTCCATCCATATAGAAGTACAAAATCAAAAAGGTAAAGAAGATTTCAGCACAAGAATGCTCCGCTACTGGTACCTGATGAAAGACAAGTACAATGTATCTATAACAGCGCTGGCCATTTTAACAAGCAGTAATAAAAAATTCAGGCCCAAGCCTTATGTAGAAGAATATTTAGGGACCAAACTCAGCTACGAATACAATATTTATAAAATATTGGATCAGGATGGAGCAGCGCTAAAAGCAAACCCTAATCCCTTTGCCATTGTTATCCTGGTAGCCCTGGCGGCCATCAAAAATCAAAATGCAGATGATCTGGACCTAAAGGCAATCAAACATGAATTGAACTTTGAACTGACCAGAAGGAACATAGATAATGCTAAACATAAAGGCATTATGAATTTTATTAAATACTATGTACAATTTAAAAGTAAGAAAATGATGAGTATCTTTGAAACAGAAGTTGAACAACTATTAGGAAGAACTATACCTATGGGAACGGAAGAATATCTATTGCAAAAAAATAAAGCCGAAGGCGAAGCTAAAGGCGAACACAAAAAAGCCGTTGTTATAGCTCGTAAAATGTTAGCGGATAACGAGCCCATTGAGAAGATTTCGAAATATACCGGCCTCTCCATAAAAGAGATCCAATCCCTTTAAAAATTGCCAAAATAACCCTGCGGGATTAAAACATAGCACCATCCGATTGCTAAGCAGGGTACTCCGGCACTTTATAGTAAGTTACTAAAAATTTCCGTTATTTACTCCCCCATCCTTTTCAAATAAACATTCGTCCTTAAACACCCATCCTACACCTACAAACAACTGCTTGCCATTGGCAAACCAGGGCATAACAACAATCAGAAAACAACCAAAAAACAATTACTAAATTAAATAGCAATTTTCACTTAAATTATTTGGCAAATACATAATTATTTCCTATATTTACATATAACAATTAACCATATAGATATTGATTAAATTAAACAGAAAAACAACATAATGCTTCTAAAATGAAGTATTAATCAAGAGTCTCGACTTCCAAATTCTCACAATTCAAGGGAAGAGACAATAGATTAATGCCCATAACGAATATTTTGCATACCTTTAGGGGTGCACTATAGCGTTATGGGCTCTATTGTAAATCCGTTCCCAAGGCCGTGAGAAGCCTGGAAGTGCGGTATTTAGAGCCCGCTATAGTGCATCCATTTTTTGTGCACCGGCACTAGCTACCAGAGGCTCATATTTTAAATTGCAAAAACAATTAACAAATATGAGAAATGCCAACCAAGCCAACCAAAACCGTTCCTTCTTACTCATTATCTGTCCACCAGATTAGCGGGGCCTGCCCAATCACACCCTGTTTTTCCGAATTAATCAATTAACTAACAAACCTATTCTCACATGTTTAAAACGACAAAACTCATCGTCCTGGCCGCGCTTTGCCTAAATTTCAGCCTCAAAGCCAATGCCCAGGCAATCAAACAAAAGCCAAGCATAATCCAGCCCATCAAAATTGGCGATAAAATTCCCGATACTTTATGGAACAAGGATTTTACAGTCATCAACCATCCTCAAAACAAGCCAACGCTTAAACTTAAAGATTACGGCAACAAACTCATCATTCTCGATTTCTGGGCAACCTACTGCCATCCCTGCGTAGAATCGCTCGATTACCTGCATTCCATAAAAGATGAGTTTAAAGATCAGCTGGTAGTAATACCTGTGCAGGTTTATGACCGTGCAGCAAAAGGCATCCCTTTCATGCAAAAGAAAGGCTGGATCTGGCCTTCCATAACCGGCGATACCTTACTCAATAAAGTAATGCTGCTCCGGTATTTAACCGGATATGGTATAGCCTGGATTAAGGATGGCAAGCTACTGGCAGTGCCCAGCAAAAAACAGTTCAATGCCGAAACCATCCGCAAAATAATACAGGGTGAGCCTGTAGAGTTCATTAACCGAAAAGGAAAAAACCAATAACCAAACCAGCTATGTACAAATATATCATTGTGTTGTTGCTTGCCACTACAACCGGCAAGGGCTATGCCCAGCACATTCCAAAACAAAAACCTTTAAAGCAAGACAGCAGCAAGCTCCAAAAAGATACCATTAAGCTTAAAGAAGTCGTCATCAACACCGGCTATTACCAAACCCCTAAAGAACGGGCCACCGGTTCTTTCGACCATATCGATAACCTGCTGATCAACCGCAGCACCGGCAGCAACATCATTTCCCGTCTCGAGGGTATCAGCAGCAGCCTGCACTTCGACAGGAGAAGCAATACCAGGGAAACCGTCAATGCCCCATCACTTCGTGTACGCGGCCTCAGCACCATCAATTCTAACGAAGCCCCGCTCATTGTCGTCGATAATTTCCCTTACGAAGGCGATATCAACAACATCAATCCCAATGATGTAGAAAGTGTTACCATCCTTAAAGATGCTGCAGCAGCAAGCATCTGGGGTGCCCGGGCAGGCAACGGCGTTATCGTCATCACCACCAAACAGGGCAAATACCACCAAAAAAACAGCATCAATATCAACAGCAATGTCACCATCGGCAATAAGCCCAATCTGTATTACAACCAGCGCTGGTTACCATCCCAAACTGTAATGGGCTTTGAAAAAGAACTGTTCGATAAAAACACCTATGCCCAGCTTCCCGAAACCCCATTACCAGCTTATGTAGAACTGCTCTTCAAAAAGAAAGCCGGTACCATTAGCGATGCCGATTTCAACACGCAGGAAACGCTTATGAAAAATACAGATAGCCGTACCGAAGCCCTCAAATCCCTTTACCAGCAAAGCATCAACCGGCAATATGCCCTCAGCATAAATGGTGGCGAGAAAACCTATCGTTATTACCTATCCCTCGGTTATGACCAAAACCGGGCATACCTTATCGGCAATCAGGGTAAGCGCCTCAACCTTAACCTGCAAAATACCTTCAAACCACTGCAAAACCTCGAAATCAATGGGGCAGTAATTTACACCAGGCAAAACAATCAAAACAACGGGCTTACCTTAAGCAGCTTTACCAACCGCTCCCCTTCCGGCATTTCCCCTTACACCCGCTTTGAAGATGAAAACGGGAATGCCCTTGCCATTCCATATCAGCTAAGGCAGGCCTACGTAGATCTGGCCCCCGCCAGTAAACTGCTGGATTGGAATTATCGCCCACTGGATGAAATCCGATTGTCAGATAAAACCTTTGGCAGTACAGAACTCCGCTTAAACGGAGGCCTTAAATACAGTTTCTTTAAACACTTTAACGCCAACCTTACTTACCAATACATTCAAAACAATGGCTTTGGCCAAAGCTATTACCCTAAAGAAAGCTATTATGTACGCAACCTGGTTAACCGTTTTACGCAAACCGATGGCACACAGATCATCCCATACAACGCTATCCTTAGCGGCAATGGCAAGGCCGAAACCCTCACACATTCGGGCCGTCTGCAATTGAGCTACCAGCAGGAGTTCCAAAACCTTCATCAGGTTACGGCACTTGCCGGTACCGAAATCCGCCAGCATACAGAAAATTACTTGCCAGGCTTTACCTTGTACAATTACGATCCGGAAGTACTTACCGGAACAACCCTGTTCGATTATACCAAAAAGTACCCGCAAAGGCCTGCCGGTAGTGCTTCCATTCCGCAGCCCCCTTACCAGCTTAGCGAATATGCAGACCGGTACCTGTCTTACTTCTCCAATGTAGCCTATACCTACAATAAAAAATACACGATATCCGGTAGTTTACGCTGGGATGGTTCTAACCTGTTTGGGGTAAAAACCAACCAGAAAGGTGTGCCCCTTTGGTCGGCAGGCACCAGCTGGGAAATCAGCAAAGAACCTTTTTACACCCTCCATAACCTCCTGCCCTACCTGCGCTTAAGGGCCACTTACGGAAGTGCGGGCAATGTAAACAAAACCGTAACCACCTATCCGGTTATCAGTTATACCAGCAATACGCAAACCGGCCTGCCCGAAACCACCATCCGCAGTGCGGGCAACCCGGCCTTACGCTGGGAACTGGTCAAAACCCTTAACCTGGGCCTTGATGCAGGCAGCAAAAACGAGCGCATCAGGGGCAGCATTGAATATTATGTCAAAAAAGCAAGCGACCTGATTGGCGAAAAATTCATGGCACCCTCTACGGGTATCATCCCCGGCATCAGTCTGCTCATTGTTAACCAGGTCAATTACGCCAACATGCGCACAAAAGGGGTAGATGTACAGCTCAGTACCCAAAACCTTACCGGCAAGCTCAAATGGGAAAGCAATTTTCTGTTCAGCCATGTCAAAAACACCATTACCAATTACAGTGGCAATACCGCGCTACCTACCAGTTTTTACTTCAATACTACAGCACCACTGCAAACCGGTAAATCAAGGGATGTGATCTACTGGATGCCCTGGGCAGGCCTAAACCCGCAAACGGGAAAGCCGCTAATCCCCGGTCAGGAACCTGTCCTGGTAGAAAACTACCGCGCTTATTTAGACAATTACCAGCCCAACCAACTCCTTAGCGGTTTAACCGTACCGCCCTATTTTGGCTCTATCCGCAATACCATCAGCTACAAAAACCTGCAGCTGGGTGCCGTAGTATCTTTTAAAGCAGGTTATTTATTCCGAAGAGAGACTTTCTATCCCGGCCAGGAATACATAGATCCGCCAAACTACCATGCCGATTACTTTAAACGCTGGAAACAGCCAGGCGATGAACAACAGACCGATGTACCTGTGGCTGGCCCGGCAGATACCTATTTAGGTCAGCTTTATGGCAGTTCGGCAGCGCTGATCAGCAAAGGCGATCATATCCGTTTGCAGGACATCAACCTGAGCTACACCTTGGCCAACCCAAAGATCAAATTTTATGCCTATGCACGTGATCTGGGTATTTTATGGCGGGCCAACAAACAGGGCCTGGACCCTGATATGCCAACTGCAGCCTATCCCAGCCCCACAAGTTATGCACTCGGTTTAGCCATCGCATTTTAACCCTAACAACGAACAACATGAACATAAAAACCATATTACCACTGGCATTAGGCCTCATTATAACCTTATCGGCCTGTAAAGAAAGCTTCCTTGAACTAAAGCAAAACAAAAGCCTGGTTATCCCTACAACACTAAAAGATTACCAGGGCTTAATGGACAATACTGCCGTAATGAATGGCCCCTCTGGCCATACCCTGGGCATAATAGGTGCCGACGAATATTTCCTTACTGATGCCATCTATAACGCTTTGCCCCAACCACATTTAAAAACCATTTACAGCTGGGACAAAGACCCTTACCCCAATACCGAAGTAGACGACTGGAATTACAACTACTGGCATATCCTGTATGCCAATACCGCCCTTTCAGGAGCAGAAAAGCTCAAAAACAGCAGTGATGTTGAAGCCCTAAACAACCTGAAAGGCTGCGCCCTTTTTCACCGCGGGCTTAACTTTTACCAGCTGGCCCAAACCTTTTGCAAGCCTTATCATGCCACAACCGCAAGCACAGATCCGGGTATCCCGCTACGGCTGGAAGAAGACATCAACCTTACCGTGGGGAGGGGCACTTTACAGCAAAGCTATCACCAGATCATCAGCGATCTGGAAAAGGCTGCAGCATTGTTACCGGCAAACCCAATAGTCAAATTCCGGCCCGGCAAAGCTGCAGCTTATGCCATGCTCGCCAAAACTTATTTACAGATGGGTGAATATGAAAAAGTATTGGAGCAGGCTAATAAATACCTCAACATCAAATCAGAACTATTGGATTTCAATACCGTAGATCTTAGCCCACGTTATCCATTTACAGATTTCAATACCAATGTCGAGGTTATTTTCGTGCTATCCCCACTCAATAACGCAGTTACAGGCACCACAAGGGTTAATATCCTGCCCGCACTGATAAACAGCTATGCTGCAAACGACCTGCGTAAACAGGCTTACTTCCTCAACAATACCGATGGTCGTGTCATCTTTAAAGGTTCTTACCGGGCCAGTGGCGGATTTTTTACAGGTATCGCAACAGATGAGCTATACCTGATCAGGGCCGAATGCTTTGCAAGAACAAATCAAACAGAAAAGGCTTTGCAAGACCTGAACACCTTGCGCAAAAACCGCTACGCCAAAGCCAGCTATGCTGATGTTAGGGCAGCAGATGCAAATGCAGCTTTAAAACTGGTGATAGCCGAACGCCGTAAAGAACTCCTGTTCCGTGGCACCCGCTGGGAAGATCTGCGCAGGTTAAATCAGGAAGCAGAGTTTGCCATTACTTTAACCCGAACAATAAACGGCATTACCAGCATGCTAGCGCCTAACGATAACCGCTATACCTGGCCTGTACCAGATAAAGAAATCACCTTAAGCAACTTAATTCAAAACTGATATGAAAATCCTAATTACCTTACTAATCACTACGCTCTCACTCTCCTTTAACGCCAAAGCACAAAGCAATTTGGCTTATAACAATTGCGAGCTGAAGCCCATTGCAATAGGCGAAAAAATCCCCGATCAAATATGGAACAGGAATTTCGCAATTATTAACCATCCCAATCCTATAAGTTTTATGAAACTTAGCCAGTTTGGCAACAAACTCATTATTCTTGATCTTTGGGCCACAAATTGTCACCCCTGCATCGAAAGCCTTGATCTGATGGATTCCTTAAGTAAAAGTTTTAAAGATGACCTGGTAGTTATTCCGGTACTGATGAACGACAGGATAGAAAAAGCCCATCCTTTTATGATAAAAAAAGGCTATAAATGGCCGTGTATTGTAGGTGATACCACCATTGGATTAGACATGATGAAAAACTATTCATTTAGTGGTGGCACCATCTGGATTAAAGATGGCAAACTGCTTGCAGCACCACTTAAGCAATCTGTAACAGCCGAGAACATTCGTAAGGCTATTAATGGCGAACCAATTAATTTTGCACTTCGTAAGCTGCTCAGAAAAAAAATAGCCGAAAAAGAGCTTAAACCCTAAAAAACAAAACAGGCAGCCATCCAGCCGCCTGTTTTGTAACTACTTATTACCTATAAAAACTTCTTATTCAGGCTGTCTTGCCGTAGCCGAAACACTTACATTTACATTATCTACATCAGCAACAGTTGCCGGAATTGTAGAAGCTGTATCTTCAAAATCCAGGTACACAAAGCATTTATTACCTGTGTTCAAGGTCTGTGCACAACCATCCTCATTTTCTACAAGTGGCGCAGTTTGGGGTGTTGTGCTAATAATTGACTGGTTTGCCGCTACCTCCGGAAATAAAGGATTGGTTATGCTAATCTCATACCAGCCATCAGCTGGCGGAGTTAATGTTGTAAAAGCACTTTGCGTAGTAAAAATAACACCACAAACAAGGATTACAGCTAATCCAAAAACATTGATTTTTTTTAATAAATTTTTCATAAAACTTAGTTTTTAACAATTGTCTTGCTGCACATATACCAGCACTTCATACCAGCAGCATATTTCTCTAATTTGCTTATCGCAGGGCAAGCGCTTAACCCTGCTATCGGGTTAATTGAGGCCAGTACCCTCCTTTCCATTTACAACATGAAACCATCTGTTAATTGGCTTCCATTGCTTTTCAAGGGCAATACCCAATGCTGCCACAACAATGAAAAAGAAATTAAGCCCCAGGTGCTGCCAGTAGTTCAGCCATTCTATAACACCACCACACGCACAAGGCTTTTTGCCAAATATGCCACTCATGGCAACCGCAATATAAATCGTAAAAACGATCAGTACTATCAGTGTGGCATATAGCCCCTTCAGGCGGGTGCTTTTAATCAGCAGCAGCAATACCAGCAGCAATTCAGTTACCGGCAACAGCCAGGTCAATACTTCAGCAATATCCCTCGCAAACAGCTGTTTATACATTTCATACCTGCTTTGTTCGTAATGCATCAGCTTGGTCACCGCAGCATAAAAAAATAACAAGGCTAAACTGGCCGTAATCAAGGTTATCAGGGTTTCTTTCTTCATAACCCAAAGGTCTGCAGCAATCCGCTGCAGATCAATAATCAATCGGTATACACTGTATACACCTTTCAGATATATTTATGTCAAAAGTACTATTTGTCGGTTTCGCTGCCCTGCTGCATCAGGTAAATCAGGCTGGCCCGGTTGTTTGTATTGGTTTTAAAAAAGATATTCTGTATATGCTTTTTAACCGTTGATTCCGATATGCAGGTCCTGTCACCAATCATCTTATTGCTTAGCCCCAGGTACAACAATTCTATAATGGTAATTTCTGTTTTGGTTAATCTGTAATGCAGGCAGTTTTCCTTAAAAATACCTGGGCGGTTACGTTCAAAAAACACCTGCTTATACCAGTTAAACTGCAGGCGTTTCCGCAACAGCATTTTACGCATCAGCATGGTCAAAATAATCACAAAAAATACATTGGTCAAAAAAAGAACTATAAAAAATGCAGCTATGTGCATTTCGGCGTCAATTGTGTTCATAAGAAGAATGTTAAGTTAGATGTATAAAATTAACACCAACTTTACATACCTGCAATTGACAAATGTTAAGCAAAAGCAGCCTTTCTTAACACAATCGGTAGTATATTTTCCCATCAGCCGATTCCATTTTCAGTGCAGTACACAGATACTACCGTCTTTTCTTTCCAGATTATTTCATAAGATTTCTCTTGCGGTTGTAATACAACAGGTAGCCCTTTTTTTGTTCAGGATTCAAATACGATCTGGAAACGAGTTCCTCCACTGATGGCTGTCGTTCCAAAAATGGAGCAAGCAATAAGTCAATCCTGTTTTTCTGAATACCAATACGATTAGCAAATTCAATAAAGTCCAATCCCGAAGGCGCCCCTCCCTTTTTCTTCCACTTCCATGACTGGAAACCATCTGCAAAAAGTCCCCCATCCAGTGCAAAATGCGGATCATCCACATGCAAGCGCGTATTCAGCAGATCATAAGCCGGACTCAACACAAAATCGCCCGAAGCCGTTTCCAGCAGCGCAAAATTCTTTAAATGCGCATCCCCGTTAGAAAAAAGATAATTGAAAACCACCAGCTTAAAAAACTTCTCCATCTCTACCCTCCAGGAAGACACAAATTCCCTGATCAGACCCGCCAACTGCTCATAATTATAATGGTACTTGAAATCAACCCCATCTGTATCCTTAGACTTACCCGCCAGACTGGCAAAATCCTCCTTCCGGTATTTACCACCGTCCGGCCTGACATCAAACCTTAACGTGATATAAGCAGGCGCCCCATCCTTAAAAAAGATCAGCGCATTTTCAGCAGTAGGAATACCATATACCTGCCTGGCAATCTGCATGGTCAGGTGCTCATTAGCCGGAACCTGATCCACATGCTTGATATCCCGGGGAATAGGTTTTAAAATATAAGTCCCCTGCTCCCCCTCCAAAGTAAGCCGGAGCTTATTTTTTTCCATCAACAAAGACATCTTCTCCTGAACCCCGGATATCGAAATCCTTTTCCGGTTTTCAATAAACTGCTCCATATCCTTCCCCTGCTTATCCGGGGAAGAATAAGGCAATATATGGCTCACCTTCTTCCCGGAAAACACCCTGCGCAAAGCCAAAGGACTATAAGTATCAAAACCCACTGCCAATGTCCCTGGGCAATTATTTATTTCTGGTAAGCTCATCATTTTTCAATGGTTTAACTGTAACCGCACCTATGGTATCACTCCCGGTTGTCGCCAGTAACAATCCGAAAGCATCCTCCTTATCAATCCTAAGCTGCCTGCTTTGAAGTTCCTTATTTACCCCCTCAGCCAGCATATTAAAAAAGAAAGGAAACAAATAAGCAGACCTGTACTCCTGTTTTGATTTCGGTAAAGTCAGGCTTACTGCTGGAGCAGCAGGATCATCAAAATACTCCTGGTCATACTGAAAAACATACATCTTACGGCTTGCCTCCGTCAGTGTACCAGCCAACCTACTATTCAGAAATACCTGACCCGAACGCATAACCTAATTTATTTAAACCCTTAATCTCCAATTTCAGCTCCATCCCCAAAACATCCCCAATCTTTTGCAAAACATCCAGCGTAGGATTAGCCTCCCCACGCTCAATCTTAGAAATCGTATTTAGACTAACGTCAGCAAGATCGGCAACATAAGACTGTGACAACTTAAGTTCCTTCCTACGCATTCTAATAGATTCTCCCAAAGAAATTAACATTATAATGTGATTTTCATATAAAAATATACATTTAAAATAGAAAATACAACAAAATTCACATTATACTAGTAAAATCAATCCAATCAATATAAATCTACTTCTACACAAACCTAAATTCATGTTATAATAGGAATTTTGATACCGACAATTTTTCAAGCATTGATGAGTAGTTTATGGCAAATCCTCAATATAAGCATTCACCGCATTTCCAGACCACCTTGCTTTACCCCCTAAAATTCTTATCCCCAAAGCCACCTTCCCTTCTAATCCTGCTCAGGTTTTCCGGTGTAGTACCCATAAAACTTGCTATATGCTTTTGCGAAATAAACTGTTCCACCTGCCCGCCAAAATACTGTCTGAAAGCCAGGTAACCATCCTTATTAAAAACCCGGCAAATATCCATTTTAATGTGCCAGTCTGCTTCTGCAGCAGCAATAACCATATTGGCCAGCATCCTCACTTCCGGTATGGCCTGCCCCATTGCTATAAACGAACTGTGGCCTATCCCAACAAAGGTGCTTCCTTTTTCCACTTCCAGGTAATAATCAACTGGTGTTCGGTTCATAAAACTTTTGGCTGGCAGCCATACCTTACCAGGTAATGATATATCAATGGTTTTCTGTTCCAGCTTTTCCCTGTCCTCTTCAGGTTTATATTCCCTAAAAGTTCTGATGTAGCCTTCAATTGACCAATAGGCCATGTCCGCTATCTCCCCAGGCCTTAAAACTATAGTATCCACTTCATAGCTAACAGGCTTTGTTAAATGCATAAAAAGAAGGGGCTTAAACACCAGGGGCATGGGCATAAAAGCCAATAAATAGGCCAGCAAATCATTGTAATAACCGGGATGAATATGCATTTTTTATCAAAATTTTATTGTACCATCTATAAATAAAAAGCGGGAAAGGCCTTACTCGCCCTTCCCGTCTAAAACAGTAACCCCAATCAGGTTACATGAACTCCCTCACATAATACAGTTCTTCCTTTTCTGGCTGCCATTTAATGGTAATCATATCTTTTTCAAGCATAAGCTGAAGCAGATACCTGGCTTCGTATACAGAAACCTCCCATTCGGGGGCAAAATTTGTAGAAAAGGGCCTGCCGTGTACCCCATCCGCAAGAACCACAAGCTCATCCATAAAGCTTTTTGAGAGTTTGGGCATTACAGGTACTTTGGGTTTTCTTTTCATAATTCAAGGTATCAGAATCTCATTTTTCTAGAATTCGTTTTTGATAACTGCTTCACCTGGAACATTTCACCAGCATAAGCTTATCTACGGCCGGAATTCCATAGTAAAGGTTAAGGAACCCGAAACTTCAACTATACCAGTATCATTGGCCTTCATTACAATTGTATTTTCTACTACATTCCATTTGGAATAACCTGGTGTTGGAACAGGATAGATTAAACTAATAGAAAGCCTGTTGCGAAAGCAGATCGAACATTGATCGCCGTAATACTTTACAGCACTATCATTGATGTCTTTGAGAAATTGTTCCTGATTTGTGTCCAGGCTAAAATTGGCAGTTAACCAGGTACGGAAATCAGCTTTAACTGCATCTGCTTCCGCAAACAAATCATAGTCTGGCAATGCATAAAGGGTGGCACATTTGGCGGTAACACCTGCTGGTGTAAATGGAGATAATGGCATAATTTTAATAGTTTATAATTAGTGGTTAAATGAATGACTTAGTTATTGATTTTGAACAATCATTTTTAACTAAACACAAATTAAACTACTCAGAAATGACAACCAACAAATTACACAAACGCCATTATTTGTTGTATAAAAAGCGTGATTCGACGTAATTGTGCTTTCTGCTTTTCATAGCATCTACCGTTTGCTTTTGATGAGCAATGGATTTATTTTATCGAAAAATGCTGCTCGGTAATTACGACCAAGCGCGATCTTTATTTCATTTTTAAGATGAATATAATTTCCGTTAATGCTAACCAAATGTGTCAGGTTCACAACAAAAGATTTGTGCACACGGATAAACTCGCTGGTGGGTAGTATAACAGCAATCTCAGCCATTGTAAGATAGGTTTGATATGAATCCTCTATCATATGGATATGCAAGTAATTGGCCTTACTCTCTAAATAGATAATCTCATCCTTTTTAATTTTCACAAACTTCCCTTTGCCTTGGCTTTGGATAAAGAAGATGGATTGATTGATCATAATAAACTATACGTCATGAAAAATTTAAAATTATTGCTTGCTTTGGCCGTTGTGCTTGGTGCAGGCAGCGCGTTTACAACGCAACGCTCATCACAAGATATTTATGTGCGTACTTCGGAAGGAGTGTATGAACCCCTTGGAACAGAGGGGCCGGGCGAATGTGGTGCTTCAGGACCTGGTTGTCACTTTGAGAAAATTGGAGATGATTTTCAGGCTTTAGACAGTCAAGTTTGGCAACCAAACTAAACTTGAAAAATAGGGGGGAGCGCAATTCGCTCCCCTTTTTATTTTAAGATCGCATTTTTTATTTGTTGGATAATTTGGTCTGCATCCTTAGTTAAATTACTTGTAATAAGGCGACCATCTTTTCCAATAAGAAACAGAGTTGGGGCACTCATGACATTAAACATTTTGGGAAACGGATGGGCAAATCCTAGCCCAAGCGTTGAAAGATTGATTGTCTCATCAGATGTGTATTCCTTTGACTTAATGCCAGAAATCCATTTCTTTTTATCCTGATCTATATTTATACCGATAAAAATTACCTCCCTGCTATCCTTAAAGACAGGCAGTATCTTCTCCTCGAAAACTTTAGAAAAGTGCTTGCAAGGAACGCATCCGTTAAACCAAAAATCTATAAGTATGACCTTTCCTTTCCATTCCGCAAGAGTTCTATTTTTTCCTTCAGCATCCATAAAAATGTGTGGGTAGGATGAACTGTCGTATGATAAGGCCGATAGGAGTTCATGCAACCTTGAGTTCAGTTTTTTGTCCTTAACAAAAGATACAGCATCAATTAGCACGCTCTTGAATTCGGTAGAACTTCCTTTTGGACGATCAATAAGATACGACGTTATTAGATATTCCTGCAGGGCACCAGTATATTTTGCTTTTAGATAATCATAAGTTTGTGCAATAACGCTGTTTGCTCCAGCATATCTAGTCTTGTTGTAAATTATTGCGGCTAGTTTGCTTCCGTCGATATAGTTAGGAGCGCTGATTGCTGCGGATATACTTACTGTATCAATTATCGGTTCTTTTTCCAATGCCAGAATACGGTTTGTTATCCCGCTATCGATGGGCGCTGCTGACTTGTAAATAGATGCGTATGTCCATTTAGTTTTAATATTTTTTCCGACAAATTCAGCATGCAGTATTTTATACATAGCTGGTGTAATATCTTGCTTAAACTTATCTAAGATCGCCTTACCAAAACTAAAGGTCGTATCAGAGAACGATATGTCATTGTTTAATAATTCTGGACTATATGGGTGCCTTTTTCCAATTCTTCTATTCGCTTTATATGCGCTATCTAGAAAAACGCTATATCTGTATTTTCCCCCGCCATATCCAGTTACATTTATAAGCGTATTTTTTCCTTGTGCTTTTATTGCTAGCAAGACATCATCGCTCGGCTCGACCCAATATTCGCGGAGTATATTTGGATTAATTATGGTTTTTATAAAAAGCCTGGCAGGGGCTTTTAGTATTGGCAGTTTAAAAGTAAACTGGTTGGAAGAATCCCTAATCGCAATGTATGTGTCGCCATCTCCAATTTTTAATGGATCGGTCATCAATAGAATGGACATCGTATCTGGAACTTTAAGGTAATTTACTACTTTGAGTTTGAAAGTTACTGGTCGAGATTGAATATCTCTGTCCTTTGCCTTTTGGGCAAATGAATAAATGTCTAGGAATACCAAAATTCCTAAAAAGATGGTTATATACTTTTTCATTTCTAATTATCTATCGTTTTGCTGTATGCCGCTTAATTTGATCTCAATGTCTGGAATAGGAAGTACATACCTCTTATCATTTGGAGGCAATGAATAAATCTGCCCATTTATACTTCTACTTAAGTTAACAGCAAACCTTGTATCCTTATTCAATCTACGAAGATCACTCCACCGCAGGTTTGCGGTGAATGGAAGTTCCTTTCTGCGTTCTTGCAGTATTTTTATAAGCGCTTCTTTTTCATCTGCAGTACTATATGGAATATATATTGCATTTTTATCCCATCTTTTAGCAAGCACCGCATTTAAATCTTCCAAAGCGCTGGACAATTTTCCAGTGCGGACTCCTGCCTCAGCTCTTATAAAATACAGCTCATTAGACGCCAGTCCCGAAAAGTATTTGCCTGATTTTCCCGCATAAGAACCTTTGAAAACCACACCAGCACTTCCATTGTTTTGATATAGTAGTACTTTACGCAGGTCTGAAGTACTATAACTATTGTATAAGATTGGGTCCACCCTCGTAGATGATACGGGGATCCATATTGTTGGCTCAGAATAATAAATAATTTCTGGATTGTTCATCTGGAAAGTTGGAAAAGGTATTGCCGCAGATACATTAAGGTTGTTGTAATCTATTAAATAATTCATAGTCCCTAAGGCAATGTTTGATTCATTGTATGCTTGATCGTAATTTTCCATTGACAGATATATCCTTGCAAGCAACGCTGACACTGCTACTTTTGAGGGTTGCGTCTTAATACTCGCGGTTAAGGGAAGTAAATTTTTAGCTTGGCTTAGATCGTCAATAATCTGATTATAGGTTTGCTGAACAGACGCCCTTGTAATTTTTTCGGCGACATTGACCCTCAACTTTAATGGCAAGCCTAAATCAGCTGAGGCAGTCTCCTTATCGTATCCCTTTGCAAAAGCTTCGACTAGGTCAAAGTAGGCAAATGCGCGGAAGAACAAGGCAATACCCTTAAGCTCGTTCCATTGGCGTTCGTTTTGAGTGTTTCTACCAATCTTATCAAGGCCATCCAAAACAATATTGGTATTATTGATTCTGCGATAATTTTCTTGCCATCCAGCTGACGCAGGTATTATCGCAATCTTTTGCTTCCATATATATACATCCCGAATTTCTTCTGATTGTGACTGCCAAGTTGCAAGAGGAACAAAATAATTATCACTCCCAATGGTTACAAAACCATCGGACGCATTCATTAGAATATCATTGTTCAATATTGTCTGAAAATCAGCAATGGTTGTTGGAATGATGTCTGACTTGTTAGACTTTTTGTTCAGCCACTCATCCTGTTTTTTACAGCTTGTTAATTTTACAACAAGGAGTAGAATTAAAAATAATTTTTTCATATCTAAATAACTATAGTCCAATTTTAAGCCCCAACGCTAAGCTTCGGGGAGTGGGATATCCCTGATAAGTATAATAGTCGGGATCAATCCCATTTTTATTTTCTCGCCATAGGATGCCAATGTTGTTAGCATACAGATATAGTTGCATGTAATTAAAAGGCGATTTTTTTAAGTTAGCCTTGTTGAGGTTGTACGATATGGTTATATCCTGCAGTCTTATATGATCTCCTGGGTCAACCAACACATCTGAATATCTATAAAAATTTGATCTATTTGCGTTGGCGGGATAAACAATAGAAGGAACTGAGGTGTTAATTTCATCGCCAGGCTGTTGCCATCTTTTAGAGTAATCGCCATGCATTGTATATTTTAATAGCGTTTCCTGCAAGTTTATGCCCGTCGAAAGCCTTCTGTAGTAATATCCCATTTTGTACGTAATCATTGCAGACAATGAAAAGTTTTTATAGGTAAGGCTGTTCCTGAGCGAACCAAAAAATGTCGGCCTTGACGAGCCGTGATAGACCAGGTTGTCAGGTCTAGCGCCATTGATTATACCCAAATAGTCTTTGCTTGGAATACCATTCAAATATCCCATCGGATCTCCAGTCAAGGGATCAAGCCCCGCCCATTTATAGCTGTAAACTCCAAACATGGACCTGCCTACAACTGGAAATACACTCAGTGCTACATTGTTTGAAGATATTGAATTGACGCTTGCTACCAGCTGACTTCCGGAATAAGATCTTTCGAACTCAATAACCTTGTCCTTTAAGTGGCTGAATATAAAAGTGGTCTGCCATTTTAATTTACCACTCAGGTTATTGCTGTTTATTGTCAGATCGATGCCGTCAGCACGTGTTGCCGCAGAATTGCTCTGATAAGTACTATATCCAGATGTAGGAGGTAACGCTTCATCTTGGATAAGGTTCTGGCCATCTTTTCTATAGATTTCTATAGCGCCAGAAATAACATTTTTAACAAATTCGAAATCGAGGGCGATATTTATATTCTTGACCTTTTCCCAGCTTAGGTCTGGATTAGGAGCCCTTCCCAGAGTTGCATAGGTCAGTCCGGTGGTCTGGCTTCTTGTCGTCCCTGTAAAGGTCAGATATGCGGAGCCATTATAAATATTTCCATTATAGCCGTATGTTGCCCGTAACTTCGCATATTGAAGTAATTTGGACTGATAAAATTTTTCCTTACTGATTACCCAGCCGATACCCGCAGACCAGAGGGGCGTGACGCGGTCATTTGTATTGACTCCAAAAATATTAGAGCCATCCTTTCTTCCACTGATCGTAAGAATATACTTTTGCTGAAAAGCATATGCCGCATTTGCAAAATAGGATATATAACGGTTAACCAAACCAGTTACATTACTGGGACCACTGATGGTCGAACTTCCACTAGGATTTAAAGTGTATAGCATGGCGTAGTTGATGTTCGTTGCGGCAAGGCCAAGATTGTCGTCGTATCCGTATGATGTGCGGCCATACCCATCAACAGTTACCTCACGGATTTCTGCCCCTGCAATCCCATTAATATTATGATCTTCGTCGAAGGTTTTATCAATATTTGTTTGCAGCCTAAAATTATTGGAATTAAGCACTGTATTGCCAAGTTCTATTATGCCGCCAACTGGAATTGGGTATGTCAGCTCTCCTGTACTGCTGTTCCTTATAGTATATCGGTTTATCAGGTTTCTAGCATAATAAGTCTGCTGGGAGTACAGATTTCTGGTATCCGTGCGCTGCTGTTCATACTGGTATAGCGCCTGAATATTCAGGAAGATCGCGGGTTGATATTTTAGCCCTGTCCTTAACTGTATATTCGTTGTTTTAGCGGTACGATCCGAATTTGCAATTTCATCTAATGGTCTGTAATTCCAATCTAAAAAGCCCGATGAAGACATCGAGTTCTTGTATCCAGTCTGGTAGCCCATCGCTACAGGCAGTGAATTTCCGTTTTCGTCAGCCAGTTTTGCGTAGGGGTAGATCGTGCTGTACTTAGTCGTGCCATTATAAAAGCCAAATGCCGTATCATCGTTGTTATTATTTCTTTTGGTCTGCACAAATGTTACGCCAGCTGTGAGCTCAAGGTTTTTGGCAGGAATAAAGGTATTCCTAGCATTTAGGGTTGTTCTTGACAGGTCGTTCCTGACAAGATTTTCCTGGTTCTTGTCAAAACCGATTGAGACCATGTAGCTGTTTCTATCACTACCGCCATTTAGATTAAGTGCATATTGCTGAAAGGAACTGTTTTGATAGACATACTTCTCATAATCATTACGTACATCGTAGTTTTTTAATTGTGCAATCTGGATATCAGCCATAGACTTTGGGATATTGCCAAGTCGTACCTGCTCTAGTAGCTCGACAATAGGGGATACCATCGGCTTGCCAGTACCAGTAAGGTCGCTGGAGAAAAAACCTTTGGTAAAAAGATCCTGTTCAATATCAATATACTCTGAGGAACTGATGAAACTTTTTGAGTAGAAGAGATCTGGCTTTCGGCCGACAGTAATGTTGGAGTTAAAATTGACCTGGAGCGGCCTGCCGAACTTGCCCCCTTTTGTCGTGATGACTATTACCCCATTTCCCGCTCTGGCTCCCCATATTGATGCGGCGGCGGCATCCTTTAATACTGTAATGCTTTCGATATCGTTCGGGTTTAAATTTCCGATATCCCCTTCATATGGGAAGTTATCTACTACTATTAGCGGATTTGCATTTACATTTGTTGATATTGTACTTCTCCCGCGAATGCTTATTCCAAGGTTTTCTCCAGAAGGCAACGCGTTACGATTAAATATAAGTCCAGGCACCACTCCTTCAAGCCTGTCTATTATGTTTGTACTGATCCTTCTGTTTAAAAGTTCATTGTCAATTTGGACAAATGATCCTGTTGCCCTTTCCTTTGGGATTGTCTGATAGCCAGTCGAAATGACCGAAACTTCATTCAGTTCCTTATTACCGATAACCATTGTCAAACTACCCATATCCGAAGCCGCATCTACCTCCCTGGTCTGATAGCCAATATAACTGATCACCAGCTTATCCTTCTCTCCTACATTCTCCAGAAAAAAAATACCATTCTGGTCGGTTTTAACAGACCTGTTCTTTCCTTTTATAGCTACCGTAGCGCCTACCAAAGGCTCCCCCTTCTCATCCAGAACCTTACCCCTGACATCAATCGCCCGAAATCGCATTGCCAGGTTCTCAAAAAAGCGCTTTTCCTTCAGAATCACTGTTTTATCACTAATCTCATAGCTAATAGGCTGATTTTCAAAAATCCGGTCCAGAACCTTTTTAAATTCAACATTCTTAACCCTAATACTCACAGAACCTGCCTTATCCAGCAGTTCCCCTCTAACCACAAAATCATATCCGCTTTGTAGCCTCAGTTCTTTAATTACCGCCTCAAGAGGAGCATTCGTTTTGGATATAGTGATCTTCTGTGCAAAGCCGGCAGCACTGACCTGCATAATGGCAGCTATTAAAATAACGGTGGTTAATCGCATGATCAGCCAAATTTTATGGACATAACCTTTCGGTACATCCCGTTTCATAGTTTGCTTTCTAAACATTTTTCATTTTGGTTCGACAAAATCTTAGCGGCCAAATGAGAGACCTTCAACATTGTTTTATCGCGCAATATTGCCTAAGTTTGTTTGTCTGGTTTATTGCAATATGCCTTTCGCCTCGAAAACTAAGGGCATTTGCGGTTTAAGTTGATAATTCATTATCGAAGCCAGCAACAACCATTTCCCGACTCCAATCGGGATTTGGTGTTTTATACCAGCTACGCTTTCAATTCGTCATTTTAGCACATAAATTTTCCTCCCCTCAATTTTAAAATGAACCCCACCGGCAGCTTCTAACGGCATCAGTGCTTTAGATATGTTGTCATAACGCGAAACAGAACCCCAAAAAGTACCCGAAGGAACCTCGCCCTGGTAAATCACCTCCACATTATACCATCGGGCGATCATGCGCATGATTTCCTCAATCGGTAAGCGGTCAAATATGAATTTATTGTTTTTCCAGGCCACAGCCAGTTCAGTATCCACCATGCTCATCCTGATGCGGCCGTTTGCATTCGTTGCCTGCATACCTGGTACCAGTATTTTTGATTCACCATTTTCAGACAACTTCACACTGCCTTCCAGCAAAGTCGTTCTAAACACCCGCTCGTCCCTGTAGGCATTCACATTAAACTCCGTTCCCAAAACCTCCACCTGCTGGCCACCGCTTTCCACAATAAAAGGATGTGCTTTATCCTTGGCAACCTGAAAATAGGCTTCCCCCTGGAGCGTCACCTTACGCTTTCCATACGCCAATAAGTTCGCCGCATATTTTAAAGACGAAGCCGCATTTAGCCAAACCATTGTACCATCAGGTAATTTCAGCTGATAAGTCTCACCTTTATCCGTAGACAGGGTGTTGATCGCGCCTAAGTTCTCAGAAACTCCGGTACCCGGTGTAACTTCATAAACCAATTTACCATCAGCAGATTTAGAAACATGCACACCAGCCTCCTGAGCCAGCTCCCCACTGGACGCATCTGAAAGCCTGATTTTTTTTCCGCTACCTAAAGTCAGCGTAGCACCCGAAACACCCGGAGCCACATCATTCACCAAAGCAACCTGATCGGGCGTAACCTGTTTAACATCCTTATTAAAATAGAATAACCCTGCACCGAAAATAACAGTAGCCACAGCTACCGCTACCGCAATGCCTGGCCACAATTTATATGGTTTAGGTTTTTCAACACGCAGTCCTGCACGATCAATCACATTTTTAAACATATCCACCGCCAGTGCTTCCCTGCTATCAAAAGCATTAACCTTGTACTGTTCCCCCTCGTCACTGTAATACCACCTGTTAAACTCTTCAAGTTCAATTGCGGTGATGCTACCGTCGACGAATTTCTGTGCAAGTTGAATGATACGTTGATGATCCATTTTTCGGGCATTTTATACATAAGTGTGATGAATGCCGGAATACCCTACCTTTTTCTTAAAGTTTTTTTAATATGGGGTTAATAAATAATAAACCAGGAACTATAAAAGCTGGTTTAGCAGGAGTATGATCATAGATTTATGACCGAGGTTGCTGCGCAGAACTTTTAATGCATGGCTAACATGTTTTTCTACTGCCTTTTCGCTAATACCCAGTTCCGCCGCAATTTTCTTATTGGTGTACGCTTCGTTGCGGCTCATGTTGAATACCAGTTTGCATTTTTTGGGAAGGGTATCTATAACCTGAGTTAACTTTGCCTGCAGGATTTCCAGATCCTCCTGGTTCCATTCCGCCGCAAATCCGGATAAGCGCTCTTGCTCTGCTTCCTTAACCAGGGTTTGAACAACTACATGGCGGCGTCTGCTTTTAGCAAGCCTTTGGATCACCTGAAACTTAACAGCAACGGCAAGATAATTCTCGAGATTTTCACGCAACTGGAAATTTTCTCTGTTCTTCCACAACGAAAAAAAAATGTCCTGAACCGATTCCTGCGCTTCTGCTTCGTCCCCTAATTTTTTCACCGCCTTGTAATAGAGTTTCTCCCAATAACGTTCATAAATCTCCGTGAACGCAGCATGGTCAGCACCCTTTAAAAGAGCGACAAGTTCCCCGTCAGAAGCACTACTTAGATCAGTCATTTTAGAATTCCCAAACGCTAAGGTACATATAATCCTCAAAAGGCCTCACCAGCATTCATATCAACCAGGGTACAAATTGTACCCCAGTAAAGCCACCTTCCCTTCTAATCCTGCTCAGGTTTTCCGGTGTGGTACCCATAAAACTGGCAATGTGCTTTTGCGAAATAAACTGTTCCACCTGTTCGCAAAAATACTGTCTGAAAGCCAGGTAACCATCCTTATTAAAAACCCGGCAAATATCCATTTTAATGTGCCAGTCTGCTTCTGCAGCAGCAATAACCCTATTGGCCAGCATCCTCACTTCCGGTATGGCCTGCCCCATTGCTATAAACGAACTGTAGCCTATCCCCACAAAGCTGCTTCCTTTTTCAACTTCCAGGTAATAATCAACTGGTGTTCGGTTCATAAAACTTGTGGCCGGCAGCCATACCTTCCCCGGTAAAGATATATCAATGGTTTTCTGTTCCAGTTTTTCCCTGTCCTCTTCAGGTTTATATTCCCTAAAAGTTCTGATGTAGCCTTCAATTGGCCAATAGGCCATGTCCGCTATCTCCCCAGGCCTTAAAACTATAGTATCCACTTCATTTAAAATAAAGTACTCGGTAAAATGCTTTCTGTAAGCGCGTGGCGTCATCCCGGTGTGCTCCTTTATAAACCTGCTGAAATTACTCGGATCGCTAAAACCCAGTTGGTAACCAATGGTCTGGGCACTGAAAGCGGATATTGTAATTCGCCCGGCTCTTCTTCAAACCTGGGGGTAGACTAAACATTTCAGTAAACTTTCTCCAGGGCAAGCTGGTATCCTCTTGCTAATATTCCAGCTGATAATCCATTTGTAGGTACTTAATACCGTCTAAGAATTGGGCCGACCGGATAAGGTTCCCCTTATCATCGTAATCAAAATCCTGACGGTAAACGAAAGGCTCATTTTTTTCGGTATAAGGAGCACCGATATTGATAGCGTATTCGCGCGTAAACCCTCTTGTCGTGTTTCCTTTTACGTTGATCTGTTTGAGCAGCGGGCCTGAGAATTCGAAACTTACCTCACGGAACAGCGTATCGCGTACGGCTCTGAAGCTTTTGGTCCGTCCCTCAGCATCATAGGTATAACTAACTTCCGTATCTTTTTGATCTCCGTTTGCATCTGTATAGCGTTCTGTGGCCATCAGCCCGTTCAAATAAGTGTAGTTGAACATTTTGGTAATTGCAGTGCCCCAGGAGCCGGATTGGTGCTGTTCTTTTTTAATGGGGAGCTGATCTGCATTGTAAACGTATTCGTACCAGATTGTTCCCTCTGGCCTGATTACCAGTTTCACTACCTGGTTACCGTTGTAGATATAGGTTTTTTTTGTGGTGTTAATGCCCCTGATCTGCTCGGCCCGCTCAACCAGTTGCTGTTTGCTGTTGTATTTAAAGGCTACCGATGAGCGCGAGGTGGTATCACCTTTAGCATTGATTTCAGCACTTTTAGACCATGCTGGTTTACCGCTGGCATGAAAAGCATGGGTACTTACCGAGGCTGTTTTGTCTTTTAAGTTAGTGGTATGCCATTTGGTAATTTTTCTGTCTTTGCTGGTTTCGTATACCGATATGCTTGTCCGTTTTTGATCTGAAAATCTGATTACGCGGCTAAGACCGCCCTGAGGATCATAATATTCGATGTTAATGGTATCGGGTTTGTAACCTGAGCTTAAGGTCGAAAACAGAAATACCTGTTTTTTGACTTGATGGTTTTTCTTTTTTTTCAGAAAATGTGCCCATTCAGTGGGTTCCTGCTCAATTTTAATGCCCAGTTCGGCCTCCTGTGCCAGAGCGGTAAACTGCATGCTTAAGCATACCAGGATCAGCGTTACAATTTTCATATTGGTTTTAAAAGCTGCAAGATAAATAAAATTTACTGCGCAAGCAGAACATATGAATCCATTCTTTTCTGGCGCACACCCTCCGTATAATATTCAGGCTCTGCTTACATTTAAACCCTTATTTAAAAATAATGAGATGATTAATTGGGCATTCAGCTTTTCCCTGATCAGGTGGTCTGCAAATACCTGGCTATACTGGCTGCTGGCATAAAAGCTGTCGATATACTTGTCCGCTACTTTCTGCCGAGGGTGTGATGCCAAAAGTGGCTTTAGATATTTCTGCAGTTAATATAGCGTAGTCTTTCTGATCTTTTATCTCTCTATCCTTCCATTCACCTGTTAGCTCTTCCCTGATGGCGATGCTCCGCATCCGTTTTTCAATCCAGTCATCCGGATAACCTTTAAGTTTATACAATTCCCTGGTTCTTTGCGCGGCAAGTTCCGGGTTTTCGATCTCCTGCATTCGCTCATACCCAACCTTGGCCAGCCACATTTTAAAGGGTTCTGCTTTTGGTGAAGGAACAGATTGTATAATGCGAAGCAGCCCTTCTGTATTAGCACAATCGGTAGCATATTTTTTCCCATCAGCCGATTCCATTTTCAGTTGTCGACAAAATGTCGATAACCAACATTTTGAAATGTAGCATTCTTAAACAAACCTGTTGCAAACATTTACCCCCTAAAATTCTTATCCCCAAAGCCACCTTCCCTTCTAATCCTGCTCAGGTTTTCAGGGTGGTATCTATAAATTACTGCTTCAATGCGTAACTCGCACTTCTGCCACCACCTTCTTCCTTAACAAGTATGCCACGGTCTATTAAATCCTGTATATCCCGTAAAGCGGTGTCAGCAGAACATTTTGCTATTTTAGCCCATTTTGACGATTTTAATTTTCCATCAAACCCATCTAACAGTTTATTGAGCATTAAACGCTGCCGCTCATTAAATAAAGTATCTTCGTGATTTTTCCAAAACTCCGCTTTTTCCAAAACAGTCTTTAAGCTACTTTCAGTTTTTAATAATGCATTTTTCAAACAATGTAAAAACCAGTCTAGCCATTCGGTAATGTCACCACTACTATGTTGAACTTTTTGCAATACCTCGTAGTAGCGTTTCCGATCTATAAGAATTTGGCTTGACATACTATAAAATCGCTCCGGACTGCCCTCAGCACGCGTAAGTAGCAAATCGGAAATTGCCCTTCCAATCCTTCCGTTTCCATCATCAAAAGGGTGAATAATGATAAACCAGAAATGAGCAATAGCCGCCTTTAATACAAAGTCTAATTTTTCTTCGTTATTAAACCAGTCAAGGAACTTATCCATCTCTGCTTTTACAGCTTTTGGTGCCACTGCTTCATAATGAATTTTTTCTTTACCCATCGGTCCAGATACAATTTGCATTTCTTCGCTGCGATAACGTGCTACCTCTATTTTATACATACCACTTCTTCCACTTGGAAATAAACAAGCATGCCATCCAAATAAGCGATCCTCAGTCAAAGCTGCTTCGTAATTCTGCGTAGCATCCAGCATCATTTCCACTATACCTTCCACATTTCTATCAGTAGGCACTAATCCTGCTGCATCAATTCCCAGGCGCCTTGCAATTGATGAACGTACCTGTTCGTAATTAAGCAGTTCGCCCTCTATTTCTGACGATTTTACAACATCAAGTGTAAGTGTGGTAAGGGTAGCTTCTTCTTTAGTCGAAAAACCAAGCGAATTCATCTGACCAGATATCTTTCCCTGCAGGTGACGAACTTCGCCAAATATGGCATTAATTGTCCTATCGTTCCACGTAAAATTCGTCCAGGCTTTATATTGGTAGATGTACTTTGTCATGGGCCTTATATAATCTTGCGGTAAATATAAGTATTATTCGCCGCATTTTTGCGGAGATTACTGTCGCTATTCACCGCATTTCCAAAAACACCTTGCTTTACCCCCTAAAATTCTTATCCCCATGTATTCAACAAATAATGGTCGCTATCTTTACAGTTTTTATATCCCTAAGAATTACCATAGTAAATTACTTGAATTTAAAGTGAGGGATAGTTCGAATAATAAACATCAAGTTTAATGATTTCAGTTGAAATATAAATAAGTTTATTTGATTCTATGGTTTGAGTAAAAAATGACAGGCAGTGTATACAATTACGTAATGAGGAGTATTACAATTTTAAAGTAACCAATAGTTGATGTTTATAATATTAAGGATGGTCGATATTTGTACAGCTTTCATATACCAAAATATAGCCTGTTAAAGCTTAGCCATTTTAAAATATATGGTAATAAATTCCTAGGAATTTTTGGGTACAATCTGGTTACTTATAGTTTTTAAAAGGTTAATGAAAATCAGAATGCCAATTAATAATTTTAAGCAATTTGGCATCCTGATTAATACTACTGGTTTTCTAAAACTTTTGTTTCTTTTTGGACATCAAACAATGCAAGTTTTATTTTTTTGATCATTTCATTCTTATCAAATTGTTGTGGGATATACACAATTTTTCCAGTATTGTCTATAAGCATAAAATATGGCGCAGATCTGATACCATAGTATTTCATAAAGGGATGGTTTATACCTATTCCAATTCCTGTATTAACATTGATATAACTATCTGAAGTATATTTTCCTGAACTAATGCCCTCAAGCCAATCTTCTTTTTTCGTGCTAATATTGATACTCAATAATTTAAAAGCTTCATTATCCTTAAATAAAGGATAAATATCTTTATCAAATTCCTCGTGAAATATTAGACAGCCGAAACAGCCTAGGAACCAGGTGTCAATTAGCACAACCTTGCCCTTTAAGGAACTTAAATCAAAATCCTTGCCGTCGAGAGTGATAAATTTGGCATTTATAATCTTTTGATTTCCTCTAACTGCTTGTAATTCTCTTATCCTCTTTACAATTTCTGATTTAATTACGCTGTTTCCAACCTTGTTGGAAGCATTCATTAATAAGGAATCTCGAATTAGATCATCAGAATTGCCGACCTGTAGGTACAACTTTTTTTGTAGCAAAAAATCGCCTATTAACCTGTCTCTAAGGTTGGTATCGGGTATAGAATTGATTTTGGAGTAAAGCAGTGAAGCATTTGGTTTGGTTTCACAACTTGACGCCTCGAATATCATTTTAAAAATTAAGTTGCTAATAAAATTTGGGCATAATATTACTTGTTCATCTAAATCATCGGAAAATTCCTTATTATATTTATAGTAATTTGAATAGATTTGGTTACAGTAATTAGGATATTTTCTTCTTAATTGTTCAGCATTTGCTCTCCAAATTGAATTATAATCTGCAAATTCATATCTTAAAAGTGCCCTCGTTTTAATGTTTAGTGAAGAAATATTCAAGAGGTTATTTCTTCTTACCTTAAATTCTCGTATCAAATTGGCTAAACTGTCCGATTTACGATTAAGCTCTGCTAAACTGCTAAGTTTTGATGCTGTTGAAGTTAGGCCAATGGCAATGCGTTTTAAATAAAATTCATTGTATAGACTTGACAAATCTTCTAAAAGGCTAAATTTTTCGGAACCTTTGCCTGAAAATTGAACTGAACTTGAATCCTTTAAAGTAATGTCCATAAATATGTTATCACCTGTTTCGGTATAGTATTTTTGCCAAAACAACGTTGTTTTTGAGCTACTTTTAATAACTATGCCAATTTTGTAAGGCTTATTTAAGTTTGGTAGTTTAAATTCAAAGTATCCTTTATCAGAGATTTGGGGATATACGAAATATTGTTTCCCAATTCCTGGACTGCTGAACCCATCATCGGTTGTGTATTGGATATACATTTCTCCTAAATGATTATCGATATTATTGAAATTAATCATCCCCTTATAGCTGATCGAGTCGTTTTTTGGTGTAGAATGACTAGACTTTGGAACAATACCAAGAAAGGCAATCAATATTATAAGTTTCTGCTTATTAAAAAGCATATTGTTAATACCCATCATTTTGCTTAATATTTGAGTTTCTATCTATTTCAGTTGAAGGAAATGGATATAAACTATCTGTGGCTTGCCAATTGGATTTCACTTGAATTAGTGTAGAATTGACCTTGTTTAATCTCTTGAGGTCAAACCAACGGTGCCCCCACTCGGTAAATAACTCTACCTTTCGTTCTTGTTCGACTGCAAGCAACGCGTCCTTTTTTTCCATTGTTAAAAGCAAAGGTGGTAATGGATTTGGGTTGGTTATGGTTGGAGTTGGTCTAGCTCGCTCTCTAATTTTATTTAGATCTTCAATACCAAGTACTAATTTACCTGTTTGGTTAATTCTTGCTTCGGCACGGATAAGATATTGTTCACCTAATCGCAATACTGTTGTATATTCAGTTGGTGTTGTCGCACTTCGAATTTTGTATTTAAACGGGTAGTAGTAGGTATTTGACCCTACAGTTATGCTTTTTACCCAATTGGTTTGTCTTTTATCGTTGACTTCAAAAGCGTTTAATGCAAAACTGGGTTTTAATGAAACAAAGGTTGGATTTGCTGTAAGTATATATAAAGCACCGTCTTGGGCATTTGTATTTGCCAAGGGAAAGATTTGCCAAATTGCTTCTTTACTAGTTTTGAGAAATACGTTATCTAAATTTTCTAAAGAGTATAAATTGCTTTTATTAATAACAGTGGAAGCATATTTTTCAGCATTTTCCCAGTCCTGCATATAAAGATAAATCCTTGCAAGCAATGCTTGGGCGGTAGACTTATTGGGTCTCACTCTTTCGTTTGTAACGTAGACATCTTCCAGTAAAGCTTCAGATGCTTTTAAATCCATTGTCATTTGTTGATATATTAAATCAATGGGTGAATTTTTTGCAACTTGTGTTATCCTGTAATCTGTTGTAAGTTGCAGGGGTGCAGTTCCAAATAAATTAGTAAGATAGAAGTAGCAAAATGCACGTATAAAGTAAGCTTCGCCCTCTAATTGACGTTTGACAGGCGCAGTAACTCCGTTGGAAGCGATTAAGCCTTCGAGAACAGCATTTGCGCTGTATATAGAGTTATATAGGCCTGAGTATAGATTTGATATGTTACTATTTTCTGCCGACAGTTGATTTTCATAAAAAGGAATATTTAAGGAGTTATACCCTATTAATTCATCAGATGATAATCCAGCAAGACAAGAAATGCTTAAAGAGCCGCCTGATGCGTAGCTGTTTGTTGCCGACATTTTAGCATATATTCCTGTTACCGCGGAAATTGCTTGGTCATCGGTTTGAAAAATCGTTTCTTGAACTAAACTACTTTTAGGTGGATCGATTTCTAAGAATTTAGTACAGGAAAAACTTAGGGTAAGAAATCCTAAAAAAAGGATTTTTATAATGATAGGTTTCATAATTAATCAACTTAAAATGTAACATTTAAACCAAGAGATATTGTTCGTAGAGGGGGAAGCGTCAAGGCTTGCGTTTCAGGGTCTAAGCCAACATAGTTTGTAATAGTGAAGATATTCTGCCCTTGTAGTGTTATTTCAGCACTGCTGATCTTCACTTTAGAAAGAAATAATTTAGGAAGTGAATAACTCAAATAGATATTTCTAAGCCTTATGAAAGACGCATCCACAACTGAAATATTTCCATTTCTGCTAATTGTAGCAAACAAGCTACTGTTGGTGGATGATGTACTAAATTTTTGTGTAGAAGTAATTTCATTGGGTTGTTGCCAACGGTTTAGCACCTCTGTGAACCTATTGCTTAATGAAGCAGACCCCGTTGGGAAACCGACACCTGGAGTTTGTGTAGAGGTTAACAAATAACTTCTTCCATTTTGCTTTGCAAATGATAGTAGTAGTCCAAGACTAAATTGTTTGTAGCTTAGTTTATTGGATAGACCTCCATATAAATTCTGGCCTAGAAATTTCACTATATATCTATCGCCATTATCTCTGGCTCCATTTTTATTGTAATCTTCCGTTTCATAAAGCCCTGTTTGTGGATTTACAGAAACATTAAAGACCTTTATAATGGATAGAGGTTCTCCGATTTGGTAGTTTATCGCATCATTTGATTTATCCAGATTTGGATATGACAATAGTTTATTCTTAGGCAAAGTTAAATTTACCGAGGTTATCCATTCCCAAGTGTTGGTTTTTAAAAGTTGAAAGCTACTGTCAAATTCCCATCCTGTATTTTGTACTGTAGCTGGTAAATTCATTACAACTGCACTCAAACCTGTGCTAAGTGGTAAAAATTTATTAAGAAGTTGATTAGATGAACGATTTCTATAGAATGCAGTTTCTAATTTTAATTTATTATCATAAAATCCTAATTGCAATCCAATCTCTAATTTTTTTGTAAGCTCCCATGAGAAGTCAGGATTTGGGGCAGAAAAATTAGGGGTAACTGTTGGGGAGCCTTGATAGGTGCTTCCTGTATTCCATACTTGAAGATAACCGTAATCCGATATTTGGTCGTTGCCAGTTATGCCATAGCTTGCTCTGATCTTACCGAATTTTAGGATTGATAAATTGTTTTTAAATAGGTTTTCATCAGAAAAAATCCACGCTAAACCAATTGCGCCAAAATTTGCAAATTGCTTGTCTTGTCCAAATCTACTTGAACCATCTCGCCTTGCTGTTACATTTAAAAAGTATTTATTATTCAAGCTATAGTTTAATCTGGTAAAGCCTGCTATGTATCGATACTGGGAAATACCGTTTTGGCTCGTTTCCAAGAGAGAGGCAGAGCCAATGTTTTCCATTAAATCATCGCTTGTAAAATTAGAAGCCCTAATTGACCTAGCGTTATTGTGATTGTCTTGTAGGCTCATTCCGACTAAAGCATTAAAATCTCCTCCAAATAACTTAGAAATGAAAGATATTATTGGTTCAGCGATAAAATTTTTATTTGAAACGTCGGTAAAATATGTAATTCTTCGAGTTGCTAGGTAATTTGTAGAAAATGGAGAAATTGCCGATAATGGATTAATTTGAACTTCATTTTTAATTATTGTAGAATATCCTAATGATGTTTTAAATGTGAGCTTTTTAGAAATGTTATAGTTCAATGTAAGGTTTCCGACAAAATTTCCTGTCCCTGAATCCGAAGTATTAAGAAGGTAAGACATAGGGTTAACAACAACTGTATTATTCATCCAAGTTAACCTACCAAATTCGTCGTAAGGATTTGGAGCATTGGGGGCGAGTAGTATATAACCGGTTAAATCAGTTGTTGGAAGTTTACTTCTTGAATGGCTATAATTAGCGACAAAAGATGCACTAAAACGGTCTGCAATAGAACCAATATTTATATTTGACCTTAGAGATACCCTATTAAAACCAAAATTTCCAGGAAATACTACTCCTTCATCGTAAAAATTTCCAGAAAATAAATAACTCATGTTTTTGCTTCCACCACTAACATTTAGGGAAGTGTTAATATTTTGTGCTTTTCCTCCAATAAGTTCCTTTTGCCAATCTGTATATCCTTCTTGACTATAGGTACCATTGATGTCATAATCCCCTGTCCCGATGTTAAGCCCATCATTTTTATAGGCTTCTTTTCGCATCTGTAAATATTGAGAAGTATTTAGCAATTTAACCGTATGCCCAACTTCAGATATTCCTTTAATAATAGAAGCGTTTACTTTTATTTTCTCCTCTTTATTTCTTTTAGTAGTAATGAGTACTACGCCATTTGCACCTCTCGAACCATAAATTGATGTTGCATCTGCATCTTTTAATATCTCTATACTCTCTATGTCTGCAGGGTTAATCATACTTAACGGACTAGTCCCATCCGCACCAAGTATATTACTTCCTGCTCCAGTTGGTAATGGAGATGAACTAAAAATTACTCCATCCACTATATATAGTGGCTCACTGCCTCGGGTTATACTATTTTTGCCTCTAATTTGGACGTTAATATTACGGCCTGGTACACCACTTTGTTGGGTGACTTGAACACCCGTGGTAGTACCGACCAACGCCATAATTGGATTATTAATTGATTGTTTTTCAATAGTCTCTGCTGTCACTTTTGAAATAGAGCCAGTCCTGTCTCTATCTTTTACTCTGTAATATCCTGCATTAACTTCTACACTACTAAGCGTATTCGTTTCTTGTATTAGTGTAACATTCAAAAAAAAGTTGTTTTCAATAATCCTCTCGACCGAGGCATAGCCTAGATAACTAAATTGCAATATTGATTTAGCATCAGGAACTTCGATTGAAAATTCTCCATTGTCATTCGTTTGGGTTATTTTATCTGTATTTTTCAGTCGTATCGATACGCGTGGCATCGGTAGTCCCTGTTCGTCGGTTACTTTGCCCCTGATATCAATCGCCCGAAACCGTTCAACCACCTTTTCCAGAAAGGAAGGCGCTTTGGGTTTAATAACAATATTCTTATCTATAATGGAGTAGTTTAACACATCATGTTTAACCAGGTCATCCAGTACATCCTTCAAATCTGTATTGTTAAAATGGGCATTGATCTTTTTACTGTCATCAATTTTATCAACGGAATAGATGACGAAATAACCAGTTTGTCTTTTAATCTCTTTAAAGAGGTCTTTAAGTGTGGCTCCTTTTTGGGTATAGGTAAGCTTTTGCGCAAAAGAAGATGCACTTACCTGTAATATGGCGGTTGTGAGTAGCACTATGATTAACTTCATCACCAACAAAATTTTCGCCATACCTGCTCGCGGCCGGTATAGGCTAATATTATAAAAATTCATTATGTTTGAATTGTTTAGGTTCTACTTGTTTATATAATTCGCATTGTTAACCTCGTTAACCTGAACGTATAGCCGGAAGTGTGCAACCACTTCTGGCTTTGTTCTTTTACTGGGATGCTGCTATGGATCGTCTCTATAAAATGCTTTCATTGCTTTGGTTTAGTTTTTATTTGATGGCATAACCACAATCTTCTTGTTTTCAATTTTAAATTTCACCACCCCCGTCTGTTCTAAAACATTCAATATTCCAGAGACCTTGTCATATCTTGACACTGATCCATTTAGTGTTTTCTCCTTTAGGCCGCGATCTGTATAACTGACATCAACATTGTACCATCTGGCAATTTGCCGCATAATACTTTCCAGATTTTGATTGCTAAACTCAAAATATCCCTTTTGCCATGCGATTGCATCACTGGCTTCTACTTGTTTAACAGTTATTTTACCAGCTCCAGCTGCCCCATCATTTCCCGAAGCAGGGAGGATAGCTTGTTGGTTCGGCACGAGAATTACAGTTTCGGATTTACGATTAGCGATTTGCTCAGAGCCTAAACTCGCTACACGCACACTCCCTTCTAACAAGGTTGTTTTAGTACTTAGTTCATCTTTATATGCACTAATGTTAAAGTGGGTACCTAGCACTTCTACCTGTTGTCCCTTGCTTTCAACCAGGAAGGGTATCCTTTTATTTTTAACAACTTCAAAATAAGCCTCACCATTTACCAGCAAAATCTTGCGTTGTTTACCAGAAAACGCTGAAGGAAAAGAAATTTTTGAATCGGCATTTAGCCAGACTTTTGTGCCGTCTGGTAAGATGATCTGGTAGGTACCGCCACGGGGAGTGCTTGCGCTGAGTTGCTCTCGGATACCAGAAGAAGCCTGAACCACGCTCCCATCATTATAGCTCAATTTATTCGCACCTATAATTATCCCACTTTTTGTATCACTAAGTTGAATCGTTTTTCCGTTTGCTAATGTCAGCGTTGCAGTATGCTTACCCGGAGCCACATCATTTTGATTAACGATTTCAGAATTACGATTTACACTTGGGTTACCAGTATAAAACCAAATACCCAAAGTAATAGCCGCGACTGCAGCGACCGCCACTGCAATCCTTGGCCAAAGTTTAATCGTTTCCCTTGGTTCTTCTGTTTCCCGTTCAATATTTACCCACAATTCATGCTGTATCTGCTCAAAATCGGTAAGCTTTAAGTCGCTGGCTTCACCGGCATGGATTTCTAAAAGCCATTTATCAATAAGCTTATTTTCTTCCGCTGTACAGGTTCCCGCCCTATATTTCTCCAGAAGTGCTTTTGCTGCTTTCATATTACCTTTAAATTGCTCTTTTACCCCTTATATAAACAGGACGATTCAAAAAAAGGTAGTGGGTACTGTAATGTAAAATAAATATTAAAATAGCTTTAAGTCTGGGAACAAACTAGTTCAAAAACAGGAAGGTCAATACAACAGCTGGTCCCAAACGGTTCTTTAAAGTTTTCAAAGCACGTTTCATATGGGTTTCTACTGTTTGCTCAGCTATACCTAATTTTTCTGCGATCTCTTTATTACTTAAAAAAGCATTTTTCCGTAATAAAAATACCTCCCGCATCTTTTCAGGAAGCGCAGCAATCTCCTTTTCAATCAGCAATGTAATATCCTTTTCCCTGATCAGGTAATCAGCCCCCGCTGCAGCCCCATCAATCAATTGCTGCAATTTGCCAATGTGCTCATCATGGATAACCTGATGCTTATACCGGTCTCTGATTTTATTAAGTGCCGCAGTATACAGGTAACTGCTCAAACTGCTAATGTTCAACCCATCTAAATTATTCCAAAGCTGCACAAAAATATCCTGCAGGATATCTTTAGCCTCATCACGGTTATTGATTTTTTTATAGGTAAAATTTAACAACAGTGGTTCGTAACGAATGAAAGTCTCTTCAAACGCTGCACGATCCTTCGCCTTTAGCAAGGCAGTAAGTTCCAGATCTGTATATGTGCTATAACCAGCCATGATGATAAGCTTATCTTCGACAATCTTATGAATTTATTTTCGAATAATTACTATAACGTTGATTTGTCTTCACTTATCACCCCAATACCACCTTCCCTTCTAATCCTGCTCAGGTTTTCCGGTGTAGTATGCTGTCTAAAATTCAATACCGTTATCAGGTATAATTGAAAATACAACTACATATCCTTGATAGAAAAACCCATAACTTCAACTTTATATTTGGACAGTTCTTTCTGTATAGTTTGGGCTTTAATCTTTAGTAAGTCTATATTTATTTTTTTTGGATTCCGTTTCACTTCAGCTACAATACCAGTCTTATCCAGATCATTAATCGCAATCAGGTCAATCTCATTTTCTCCTTTATTATCCCAATAACTGCCAATTGCAGTAATTCGTTCACTTTCAGAAAGTTTTTCCCTAAAATACTTTTCCAGCATCAAGCCACTATATTGCTCGTAATTTTGAACAATGTATTCACGGAGCAGCTCGTGTTTCCCCAGTTCAATCATAGACTGGCTTGGATAAATGAACCTAAACCAAAACCGCATATAGTTATCGCTGATGCTCCACCGCGCCTTCCTGCTCTCCGGCTTCGCAAACATAGGTTTGTTTTTATTGATCAGAGAATATTCCTTTTCCAGGTTAACCAGATAGGCCCCGGTATTTTTGCCAACTATAGAATCCATCTCTGTTTGTGTGGTTTTTCCAGATGCAATCAATTGCAATAAGGAAAAATAAGTGCCATACTCTCTGCCGAATTCTGATACGAGCAAGTCTTTCCCCTCAACAAGAAAAGGAGAATCCGGACGGGTTATCAAATCAAACATCGCTGCCTCAGTCGTTGCACCCGCTTCCATTAACAAAGTAATGTATTTTGCCACCCCACCCGTAATCGCATACATACAAAGCAAATCTTCTGGTGTATATTTTGGATTATAATCCTTTAGAATTTCTTTCATTACCCCTACGGAGAAGGGTTGGATAACCATCTTTGACGTTAAACGCCCGAATAGCGGTTCTTTTCTGTTCTCGAATATTTTCAGCATCATGGAATAAATAGAACCACATGCAATGAAATTAAGCTTCGACTGATCCTTGTATTTGTCCCATAACCGTTGGATGTCACTAAAAATTGCAGCGTTTACATATTCAAATTCCTGAAATTCATCAATAATTAAGCTGAAATTTTCTTTGGTCGAGTAAATCAACAACTGTTCAAAAATATCCTGGAATGCTGTAATTGAACCAAATATCTGCAATCCCAATACCTCTTGCGCTTCCTTTTGAAATTGCGCACACAAGAGCTGTTCGTTTTTACGGGAAACAAATAAATACAGATATTTCTTATTTTTAACAGATTCGAGTAACAGCGAGGTTTTACCAATACGCCGGCGTCCAATCATAACTGTAAAACAAGCCGTTTTTTTAGATTGAACCTGGTTAAGTTCTAATATTTCAAGTTCCTTTTTTCTGCCGTAGAATTTCATACCAAACTATTTAACATCCATTATCTTAACATCTATTAAAATAACAGCCATTACAAAAATAGCATTTTAAATTCTATTTCACCAAAATAAACTCGCTATAGCCATCTCCCAGTCTATTCACCGCATTTCCAAAAACACCTGCTTTAGCCCCTAAAATTCTTATCCCCAAAGCCACCTTCCCTTCTGATCCTGCTCAGGTTTTCCGGTGTAGTACCCATAAAACTGGCGATGTGTTTTTGCGAAATGAACTGTTCCACTGCCCACCAAAACGAGCTCTGGAAGACGGTAAGGCATTGCTAAAGCAGGGCTGGGTCATACTAGCTTCACTTTTGGGCTAGCCAGTATATTAGCCCAATCAACAGCTGATCATAAATCAGCTTTTAATGCCTCTTGTATCAATTCATAAGCATCTTTAGCACCGTTTATAATATTTGCATAAATCTGTCCTTTTCTATTTAAAAGCAATAGAAATGGCGCTCCACTTAATTCATAATGCTTTAGAAAGGGATGGTTAAAGCCATTTTCGGCACGTACATTCAAATAATCCATAGAGGTATAAATTACTTTACCTATGCCTTGTTTCCATTTGTCAATGCTACTATCCGCACTGATCGAAAGATATACAAAATTGTCATTGCCTTTGAGCAAGGGGTAAAAAACCTGATGAAAACCCTGATGGAACTTTGCACAGGCACCACAGCCAGTAAACCAAACATCTATAAAAACCACTTTGTTTTTTAAAGAAGACAAGCTGATTGAATTTCCCTTTAAATCTTTAAATGAGGCATTGTAAACCCGCTTCCCTATAGCTAATTTCTGTTGGGAAGTATAAATACGCTTAACGAATGGTATAGTTATGTATTTTTTTCCATCTTCCATTAGGGTTTCAATTACTTGATTGTCAAGTTTCATTTCAGGGATATAACCTGAAAATCCTAGGAACAAATTCGCTATCAGCCTTTCACGTATTAAACCAGAATATTTGTTAGTAAGGAGATTATATAACTCTTTAAATGAAATGCTATCGGTAGGTGAGTTGATCAATAAATCACGGGCTTCTTCAAGAGCCAGAAAATTTAAGTGATTTGGACATAGCGCTAAGTCGCTGTTATATTCGTTTTTGAATTTTTCCTTGTTTGAACTAAAATTTTTCTTAATCAACAAACGACTTCCTGGATCCTTTCTGTAGGCTCTCATATATAAACCTTCCATTCTGAGTTTCCAATCGGAGTAGATTGGAGCGTACTCATAGGTGATCATTTTTTTCATCCGTTCACTTAACCTTGAATTATTGATTATAACCTCCTTTTTTCTAACCAATTGTCTGGTTAATTCTTCTAACTGATGGAGTTTAGTTTCTAAACTATCCTTTTTGCCCAATTGCAATTTCTTCGCCCCATCTCTAAATTCAGTATCGATCTCTGCTGGTGAGCCTAATTTTGCAAGTTTATTAACAATGGTATATTTTTCTGCACCCTTACCTGCAAAATTTATGGTATAAGTGCTGGCAGTTTTACGGATGTCAATCTCAATAACATCTGTGTTCTCAAAAAAATATCGTTTTCTCGCCATTTCGGTAATTGCTCTGCCTTTACTCATCATCCAAAAACCCATTGTGCCTGGTTCAATGTAATATGGAAGTTTAAAGCAGAAATTTCCAGCTGTATCAGTTGTTACAGAAATGCTTTCATAATTAGTTCTGTATGGGCTATATGGTTTAAGATAAATCACCTCAATGGTATCAATACCTGAGCTTCTTTTTCCGTCTACAGATACAGTTCCTTTAAAAGTTGGTTGTGGTCTTTGGGCAAAAACGATTGATTGCTGATATAACATCGCTAAAGCGAACAGCGCTTTGAATAAATTTTTCATAAAATTAAATAAAAGGGCCACACACACTTATAGGATAAAAAGCATGTATGGCATAAAAAGATCAGTAACCAGTATTTTGGCTGATATTACTATTGTTATTGATTTCTGCAATTCTTATTGGGAAAAGTTCATAGTGGAGTTTCCAACCTGCTTTAATTCCAGAAAGAACTGAGCTTAATTTATTTGTACGTTTCAGATCAAACCACCTGTCGCCCCATTCGCAAAAAAGTTCACTTTTTCGCTCTTTTGCTATAGCGGTTAACAATGATCCTTTGTCAATATTTGGATTTACATCTTTTATTAATGTAAGACCAGCCCTGCTTCTTAACTTATCTATGTCGTTTATACTTCCTTCTAAATTATTTTGTTGTGCTCTTGCCTCTGCACGTATAAGATATTGTTCCGCTAAACGAAAAACCATAGAATATTCCGTAACATCAGTAGATGATCTGACTTTATATTTATATGGGTAGGAATATTCGACACCAGAGCTTACAATACTTTTTATCCAAGTAGTTTTCCGAAGGTCATTCGTCTCAAATGAGCTTTGTATAAAGTCCGGCCGTATTGAAACATTTACCGGAGCAGTGGTTAGGATAAAAAAGGTTCCGGCAACAGTATTTGAATTTGGCGCTGGCATCAATTGCCAAATGGCTTCTGGGCTATTTTTTAAAAATACCTTATCTAAAGGGACAAGTTGGTAGGTATTGCTTTTTGAAATTACCAAACCTGCATATTTTTCTGAATTTATCCAATCACCTAAATACAGGTAAACCCTACTTAATAGTGCTTGTATGGTTGATTTATTAGGTCTGATGCGCTCGGTAGTTATATAACTCTCGTCCAGCAACTTTTCAGCATTTTCAAGATCAGCTAATATTTGCTTATAGACCTGCTCTTTGGAAACCCTCATTGCTTTTCTGTTTGTTTCATAATCTGTTGACAGATGCAGGGGAACTTCTCCAAAGAGATTGACCAGATAAAAATAGCAGAAAGCTCTTATGAAATAAGCTTCTCCTTTTAATTGTGTAACTACTTGCGGAGTTACTGTAGATTGGTTTGATAACCCCTCTATAATACCGTTTGCATCGAATATCCTTTTATAAGGGGTATCCCAAATTGCACTTAGCATAGAAGTTTCAGGATTTACCTGATTTTCAAAAAAAGGTTTATAGGTCTGGACATTGTAGCCAATGAGCTCATCGGCTGTCAATCCACAAAGTGTTGAAATGCTTCTGGCACCATTGCAAGCGAAATCGTTTAGGGCCATTTGTTGGTAAATGCCTAGCAAAGCTGATGTGGCAAGTTCATCATTTTTAAAAACTGTTGCTGGTACAAGGCTATTTTTGGGTGGGTCAATCTCAACAAACTTTTTGCATGAGCTAATACCAACAACGATCAACATCGTTACTGTTATAATTATTTTAAAATTTTTCATCTTTCTTTTTTATTATAGTGCAACCTTTAACCCCATCAGAAAGGTTCTTAACGGGGGCAACCTGCTGATCAGCTGATTATTTTCGGGATCTAAACCTGGGTATTTTGTTAATGTAAATATATTTTGCCCCTGAAGGGTAAGCGCTACATGATCAACTTTAAGTTTTGAAATCAAAGTTTTTGGAAGGCTGTAGCTTATAGAAACATTTTTAAGCCTTGCAAACGAATTGTCAGCTAAGGATTGGATTCCGTTTGCTTTACCGATAAGAAAGTTGAGGTAGCTGGATGTGGTGGTAGAAAACTTAGGCAAATCAGATTTTTCCCCTGGGTTTTGCCATCGACTCAATACTTCCTTTGGTTGGTTGTTTAAAGGGATACTTGAAGAAAAATAGCCAGGAGCGTAATTAAGGTTATTTAAATAACTAAAGCCGTTCATCTTGGAGAAAGAAAACATGAAATCCAAAGAGAGGTTCTTATAGCTAATTGTGCTACCTAGTCCCCCATATAGGCTTTGGCCTATAAATTTATGTAAGTATTTATCCGCATCATTTTGGAGACCATTTTTATCCGTATCATCGAAAATATATAAACCCGTTTGGGTATCGACACTCGTATTTAAATATCTCTTAATACCAAGTGGTTCGCCTATAATGTATAGTGTTGAATTACCTGAAGTACTTAAACCGGGATATTTGACAAGTTTATTTTTAGGAATTGATAGATTAAAATTGGTAGTCCATTGCCAATTTTGGTTATCAACGATCTGAAAACTTGCATCAAATTCCCAACCTGAATTTTGAACTATAGCAGGCAGGTTTGCGGTAATGATAGTAGCACCCACACTGGGCGGCAATGGGTTTCCTACCAATTGATTTGACGACCTATTGTGAAAATAGGCGGTTTGCATGGTAATTTTATCTTTAAAAAAGCCAAGCTCCAAGGCCATTTCTAACTTTTTATTGGTTTCCCATCCATAATTTGGGTTAGATATACGGGTTGTGATTAAAGTTGGAATACCTTGATAGGGTGTACTACTGTTATACAATTGCAGGTATTGGTAATCAGAAATCTGGTCATTCCCTGTAATTCCGAAGCTCGCCCTTAATTTACCGAGACTGATAAAAGAAACGGAATTTTGAAGGAATTTTTCCTTTGAAAATATCCATGCTGTACCAATTGCGCCAAAATTTGCAATTTGATTTCCCGAACCGAACCTGCTACTGGCATCACGCCTTGCTGTTAAATTAAAAAAATATTTATCATGTAAGTTGTAATTTAATCTACCAAACAACGCTCCATACTTGTATTTAAAGCTATCTGATTGGGTTATGCTGAATACTGATGCAGATGATATATTGCCCAATAATTCATCACTGTTAAAATTAGAAGCCCTTATATTTCTATAATCAGCGGAGTTTTGCTGGAAAGTAAGCCCAACAAGGGCCTGTAGTTTACTATTCTTAAATGTTTTTTCATAAGATAATTGGGGTTCAACTAACCATGAACTATTATCAGTGTTACCAAACTGGCTTGATCGATCTGCTGGTGTTGGATTATAGCTTGGTGAGAGTGCCTCTAATGGCGACTTGGCAATCTCTTCTCTTTTTATGGTAGTGTATCCAATAGAAGCTTTGATATGCAGATTTTTAAGCAATCTATAGCTTAGATTTGCATTTGTTATCAGGTTATCAGTATTGGCATCTATCGTATATAACAGGAACGACATTGGATTAAAAACTACCGGAGAACCGTTGTAGTTCCAATTTAATTTTCCGTATTCATCATAAGGGTCTGGTGAATTTGGTGCCAATGCTATATAGCTTGTCAGATCGGTAGACATTAGATTACTAATGCTATTGCTATAGGTAGCAGTAAAATTGGCTTTAAATCGGCTTTCAATTGCACCAAAGTCCAGATTGGTATGAACCCCAATCCTCTTAAAACCAAAACTGCCCGGGAATACGGTCCCCTCTTTATAATAGTTCCCACTTACAAGATATTTGCTTGTACCGTTCCCACCAGATAAACTGACTGAAGAATTTGTTATGTTTGCATTCCCTCCAATTAGTTCCTTTTGCCAATCAGTATACCGATCCTTATCCCATACTCCATTCACATCATAGTCAGTTGGAGACGGATTTAGATTGTCATTCTTAAATGCCTCCATTCTCATTGCCAGATATTCTTTGGTGTCCATAAGTTCTGTGCGCCGTCCAACCTGACTGAAACCTTGGGAGATATATGCATTTACGGCCATTTCCCCAGATTGTCCTTTTTTGGTAGTGATCAGGATTATTCCATTTGCCCCCCTAGATCCATAGATAGCCGTTGCATCCGCATCTTTCAAAACCTCTACGCTTTCAATGTCATTTGGATTTATTAGGCTTAAGGGATTGCTACTTTGCAAAATTGCGCTAGAATTTGCAGTGTTTATGCCCGTAGATGGATATTGTACACCATCAATGATATAAAGTGGTTGGGTTCCACTGCCAATACTATTCCTACCTCGTATCTGAATGTTAAACCCTGCACCTGGTACTCCCGATTGTTGAATTATATCTAAACCTGAAATCCGATTTTGTAATCCCATCAGGACATTGTTGATGGGTTGTTTTTCGATTGTTTTGGCAGTTATTTTTGCAATAGAGCCAGTTCTTTCCCGATCCTTTACCCTATAATATCCTGCATTTATTTCTACCTCTTCCAATTTTGCATCTGCAACAGTCATCGTCAAACTCCCCATATCAGAAGCAGCATCAACTTCCCTGGTCTGATAACCGATATAACTAATCACCAGCTTATCATTTTCATCGACATTCTCCAAATAAAATGCGCCGTTTTGATCTGCCCTGACTGATCTGTTCTTGCCTTTAATGGCTACAGTAGCGCCAACAAGCGGATTTCCTTTATCGTCAACCACACGACCCCTAACATCAATACTGGCAAAAGCAGATACCACCCTATCCAGAAAAGAAGGCTTCTTGGGTTTAATGGTTACGATCTTACCCTCAATCTCGTAGCTTAAATTTAGCCCTGCTAGTACGCTGTTTAAAGCATTCTGAAATTCGACATTGGAGAGTATTACCGTAACTTTCTGATTGTCGCTAATGGTTTTACCATTATAGTAAAAATCATATCCACTTTGTTTGGTAAGCTCGCGCAGTACCGCTTTTAGTGGCCTGCTATTTTGAGACATGGTAATGCGCTGGCCAAATGTTGCTGCACTGACATGCAATAGAGACGCTATTAAAATGACGGTGGTTAGGCGCACAATTAGCAATATTTTCTGGTATAGCCGCATAGGCATACCATATGGTTTATTAAAAAGTTTATACATTTGCTTAGTTGGTAATTGGCAGTATGCCTGCGTCGTCGAAAACTCGGCATGCTGCAGTTCAAACAGTTGATATTTTTTGTCGGCTAATGCCAACCCGCAACCAGATCTTTCTAAAAGGTCTGGTTGTATTTTTTATGTATCCTTCCTTGACAACGTTTTCTGTCTTATCCTTTCTTTATCCGTTTTAATTCTGTTAAATAAATCAAATAGGGTGATCAATCCCTTTATTTACTTAAGTATAGTTTTCGTCCTTCAATGTTAAAATGTACCTGACCTGCAGCTTCGATGGCCTTCAGCACATCAGACAAATTTCTGCTGCGTTGAATCCAACCGCCAGCTTCCAGGTTATCCGGTACAGAACCACTGTAAATAACCTCTACATTGTACCATCGAGCTATTTTGCGCATAGCAAGCTTAAAATCTAGTTTATCAAGGTAGAATTCATTGTTTTTCCAATCTATTATGGAGGTTGGCTCTACTTGTTTAACTTCCAGGCCATTGTCAGCGCTTAAAGTAGATTGTTGGTTGGGTTTTAGAGTTCGAGATTTCCACGTCCTACCTCTTCGTAATGATGAGACTTTTACCGATCCTTCTATAAGCGTAGTTTTTACACCATCTTCATCAGGATAAGCATTAATGTTAAACTGGGTACCCAGTACTTCTGTTATTTGCCCCATGGCTTCCACCCGAAATGGTTGCTGTTTATTTTTTGTAACATGGAAATAAACCTCTCCTTCTATTTTAACCCTGCGTTCGCTGCTATTGGCAAAAGAGGCTGGGTAAATTAATTTTGAATCGGCGTTTAAGGTTGCTACAGTACCATCGGATAGGGTAATATTGTATGTGCCGCCCCGTGGGGTGCTCAACGTCATCTTGAGGTTACCAAGAGATCTATTGTCTTTTCTATTCAAGAGCTTTAACTCTGCGTTACCGATGACGGCAGTATTATCATTATACACCACACTACCATCTTTCATAATTACCCCGGTCCTGGTATCGCTGAGTTGAACAATTTTATCATCTGCTGTTTTCAGCGTTGCCGTATTTTTTCCCGGAGCAATGTCGCTGGTGTACAGATTTCTCGTCGCTTCGCTTCCCTCGAAATGACGGAGAGTATAAAACCAAATGCCGAATACAATTGCGGTTACCGCAGCGGCAGCAACTACAATGCGTGTCCATAATTTTACCTTCCGCGTTAATTGTTGATCAGGATATATATGATTTTCCAGCAATTTGCCTAAAATTTCTTCACCCTGTTTTGGCTGAAATATATTTTCGGTATCATCTGCCTCTGCATCAAAACCTTCCCAATGAGCATGAAGCAGTGTTTTCACCTGCTCTTCATGGGCTGGATCAGCCATTAACACTAACAGTTCGGCCTTTTGATCGGCCGTATTCTGGTGTAGCAACTGGCGGTTAAACAGATCTTCTAATCGTTGTTTCATATCCCTTTTGAAGCCAGCCAAATGCCTGATTAGCTGGTTTTGATACTAAAGACGCAGGAAAGTCAAAATCGGGATATAAAAAAATAAAATAAATTCAATTTTTTATCAGCATCAGGATTACACTAAGTGCAGCATGCGATTTCAGAAACTTGGAAACAGACTGGCTTGCCCATTGCTGGTATTTCTTTACCGAATCAGTAGAAATACCCATTTGCTCGGCAATTTCGCGGGTCTTAAGCCCCTGCTGCCGCAGCATTAACACCTTTTGCTGGCTTGGGGGCAGCTGGGCAACAGCCCTTGCTATAATGTCCTGATACTCCTGATCTAGGCTAAAAATATCCTCGCCCGATGAAGAATGGATCACCTCATCCACATATAGCTTACTTTGCTTTTTATCGGATATGATTTTGCGGATACAGTTTATGGTATAATTACGGGTAAGGATAAATAAATAATTGGTAAACTTACCCATTGCAGGTAGTGCGGCTCTGTTTTCCCATAGTTTTACAAAAACATCCTGCACAATTTCCTCGCACATCTGTACAGATTCGAGCAAAGTATATACATATTTTGCCAAAGGCTCATGATAGGCACGAAAAAGTTCGGCAAAGGCGCGATCATCCCCCGCTGCAATGCGTTGCAGTAGCTTCTTTTCGTTTGAAAGTGGTTTGATGGCCATAAATACCTCTAATTACCCTATTAAAAATACGAAACGTTTGTCCGTAAAGCTGTATAAAATTTTCGATATTCTCAAATTGTACAACTATCTACTCTTCTATCTGATCCTATACCTGCGCCGGCCTTTGGCCGCTGCATCTTCGGCCCTGGCAGGGCAAATGCCAAACAAAAGGCAAACCAAAGCCAGCTTTGCTTCGTCAGACCAGCAATGCAGCAATAGGAACATACTGAAAGCAAATAGGGTTTCTATACGCTAAGGCCGGTCCACCCCAAACATCAGTACCAGTTTGTTGTTCTGGTATAAATTCAGGGTCTGCTCTGCCACGTCATATTTAAAGGTCTGGTCACCAATCAGTATCAGAAACTGATGTTCCAGTTTATTCAGTTCTTCACTGCAGGCCATCATGGTTCCGGCCATTTGCTGAAAGCTCAGCGTACCATCGCTTTTTTCATAAGCACCAAAAAAAGTATTACAGCCTGATTTACCACTAACCCGTTTCTGCACCCCGTCAAATGTCATATACACCGGGGAGTCTTTTTGCGTTACCCCATTCATCTGAATCAGTTTCCATTTATGTTTCAGTACAAAATCCCAGGCGGTATTGGCAGAAGCAGGAATTTTCATTTTTATCTTTTTTACTACCTTTTTAAGCTTGTATTCATAAGCAGAAGCATCGGCTGGCACATTTTTCCTTTTGGTCCTGTTTACCAGCAATACATACCGGTAGCCCGGTTTATAGGTAAAACCTGCAATCTGGCTGTAAAACAATTCCCAGTTTTTGCTGTTTTTATATTTCACCTGCATACAGCTCATCGGCGCTACCCCGGTACAACTGGCCAGGTCCTCTTTTACCACCAAGGTAATTACATCGGCTTTACTGGCTGCCGACAGACCAAAAACCAGCAGCAGCGTCAGCATTAATTTCGAAGTGCTCAATTTTAACATATTCGTTCATTTTATCTGTGATAACAATATGATGCAGCAATTGTTCTTTTTCCATATTTCCAAACCTTATTTTTCTGTAAATGTTCTTAACTTTATATAAACAGCAGGCTATGGGAAAGTATCAACAGGAATGGAAAAAAATGCTACAGCAGGATGAAGCATTTGAAGATTGGAAGATCAGGACCAGTGGTGGCGATCTTTTGATCCGGGTACCCGAAGAAACCGACATGGAGGTATTAAAAATGCAATTTGCAGATACGATCTCTCACGTTGCCCCATTGGTAAAATCACCCAAAACCACGCTCAAATTTTTTGTAGGCAATTCGGCAGAAACAGATTTTATATTTACACTCAATTAAAAAACAGGACTAACGGTCTTTCAACGATTTACTTTGCAACAGCTAAATGCTGCACCAGTTCAATCTCATTGGTCAGGTCAAGCCGCAAAGGCGTAATGGAAACAAAGCCATTTTCAACAGCCCATCTGTCAGTTCCTTCTTCTGCCGCTGCCAGTGGCGATACAGTGATCCAGTAATGCTTTCTTTGCATGGGATCTATTCCTGGCACCACCTTGCCATCATAAAGCCGGACAGATTGTTTTGTCCACCTGATCCCAATAGGCTTGGGCGGAAAGTTCACATTGTATAAACCAAGAGCAGTAGTATTCAGCAACTCTGCCAGTGCCTGTTCTACATACTTGCCCAGCCCTTCAAAATCCGGCTCGGTTTTCCCTACCGGAGTACTCAGGGCAACTCCCTTCACGCCCAGTAAAACGGCCTGTTTGGCTGCTGCCAGTGTACCGGAGTGCCACATAGAATTGCCAAGGTTTGGCCCCATATTTATACCAGACAACACCACATCGGTATCCGGATAAATGTGTAAGCCTAAGGCAGCACAGTCGGCAGGCGTACCATTTACCCGGTAAGCCTCCATACCTTCAAATGCTATAGGTGATTTTTTTATGGATAATGGCCTGGAATGGGTAATGGCATGGCCCATGGACGATTGCTCTACATCAGGAGCCACTATCCTTACTTCGCCAAACCTCAGCGCAATTTTTGCAAGTGCGGCAATTCCCGGGCTGTATATGCCGTCATCATTTGTAATCAGGATCTTCATGATAAATTATTTAGGTACATTCAAAACCTTATTAAGGTCCATATTGTTCAGTCGATATGAAAAAACCGGGTAAATTGGTAAGATTAGTACACAACCCCACTGCTGGAGAAGGTGATTATTCCAGAAAAAACATCGTTAAACTGATCGAATCCCACGGTTATCGCTGTGTTTACAGCTCCTCTAAAAACAAAATACTGAAATCCATATCACCGGAGACAGAATTTATCGTAATCGCCGGTGGTGATGGAACGATCAGAAAAACCATCATCACCCTTCTTAATAAAAAACTGAAGTACAAACGCCCCATAGCCTTACTGCCATTTGGAACAGCAAACAACATTGCCAGTTCATTAAACATCCCCTCAGACAATGCCATAAATATCCATTCCTGGGCAGAGTACAACCTTAAAAAGTTTGATGTTGGCCAGGTGGTCGGCTTAAAGAAAACAGCCTATTTTATCGAATCTTTTGGCTTTGGTATTTTTCCCAGATTGATGAAGGATCTGGAAAAAATGGACACCGCCCACATTAAAACTCCTGAACAGGAATTTAAACTTGCGCTGGAAACCCTTTTTTCCATCAGTAAAAATTACCAATCCGTTCCGTTTAAACTGGAAATTGATGGGCAGTTGATCGAAGACAAGGCCATCATGATCGAGGTCATGAACATTTCTTACCTGGGTCCGCAATTAAAAATAAGTAAAGATGCAGACTCCGAAGATGGTTTTTTTGACGTCGTCATTGTAACTGAAAAAGACAGAAAAAAAATGGAGACCTATCTCAGCAACAAAATAGGGCTCAAAGATCCGGTCTTCCCAATTAAACCTATTCGCACCAAGAGCCTCCATATCAACTGGAAGGGGAAAGACATGCATGCGGATGACCAGGTCATCAAAACCAATCACCCCATCTTAAAAATTTCCCTGATTGACAGCCTGCTCGAAATGGTTACCCCATCAAAGATTAAAGCTGCTAAAAGCTAGCCGGCCAACTTTTCCTTCCTAAAACTTATTCCAGCCTCAGAAGGAATATGCTATTTTTTAAGTAAATCGTACAATGTCATACCCAAGCATACCAAGTATATAAAAACACGAACAATAGGCTTCCTTCTAGAAAATAAAATCACCTTCTCAGAGAACGGTTATTTTATCCTGCTATTTAATAATTTTAAGTTCAACTCTCCACCTTCATCCAAACTGAACAAAGTAATGGAAGAATTTTCCTGTACAATACGGCGGTAATGCTTTAAAGGCATACCTAGCTTATGTGCAAGGTATAAACGGTTGATCCCGTTATGCCCAACAACCAGTACATTGCCTGAAGGATGTTTACGCAGCAGCTCCTGATAAAAATCATCCACACGGGCCACTACTTCTGCTGCACTCTCGCCAGTACCACCAGCCTTTGCTACTGCCGGATCTTCCATCCAGCTATCCCAAAGCCCTGCATGCTCAGCTATAAATTCTTCTTTCGTTTTGCCTTCCCAATTCCCAAAATCTACCTCTATCAAACGTGCATCTGTTTGTACAGTTTTAACTCCTGAAGCAATCTCAGCCGTATATAAAGCCCTTTTCAGGGGCGAAGCGTAAATGGCATCAAAGCTCATCCCTTTAAGTTGCTCGTACACCAGGTTGGCCTGGGACATTCCTTTTGCCGTCAGGTTTATATCTGTTCTGCCGCAATAGCGGTTTCCATCGGCATTGTATTGTGTTTCTCCATGACGGAGCAAATAAACATTAAGCATGCAGTTCTCCCTTTTTAATGTAACCTTTTTCCAGTAACAGGTTTAAAAACCTGTGGTAATTTTTATCATACACGGCAGCCAGTTCTGGCTCCGGATGCACTTCCTTATCAATGGTTGTTAAAGCAGTCACCGCATCAGCAAGCGAACTGAAATGGGTGTTCGATGCGGCCAGAATTGCCGCACCAACAGCGCCCGACACTTCCTTCATCTTATAAATGGGCAGGTTCAGGACATTGCTTCGGATTTTCAGCCATACCTCGCTGTTGCTCCCACCACCTGCAGTAAAAACAGCGCTGATCTTTTCATTGGTAAAGCCCTGTATCAATTCAAAAGAAAAGCGCTCCAGATAAGCTACACCTTCCATATTGGCGGTAAAACGCTCTGCCATAGATAAACCTTCCGGTTCAAAGCCCACCGCATCCGGAGCCACCATAGGAAAACGCTCGCCATGCTGGCGCAAAGGATAAGCAATCAGGTCTGTAGGGATCAGTTTTTCTGCAGCCTTGCCCAATGCTTCCAGGTTATCCCCAAACTCATTCGTTACCCAGTCGGCCCCCGTATTGCTTGCACCTCCCGGCATCCAGTAACCAGCAGGATGCCTGTGACTATAAATACGGCCCTCTTCATCCACAATCTGCTTTTTCGTTACCCCTTTAATAACCATGGTGGTACCAATCGTCGTGTTCCATTCACCTGGTTTCACTGCACCGGATGCAATCTGTGAGGCGCAGCCATCGGTAATACCTACCGTTACCTGTATGCTCGCAGGCAGACCCAGTGAGGCGGCAACAGCCGGATCCAAAGTACCGATCACCGTTCCCGAAGGGAACACTTCCGGCAGCCAGGATTTTTTCAAAGGCAGATGGGTATATAAATATTCAGGCCATTCGTAATCGCTTACATCATAGCCCGTTTTAAAAGCATTCGTATAGTCGGTCAGGCCCCAACGCCCGCTTAATTTCCCGGTAATGTAATCCGCCGCATGGATCCATTTAGCTATCTGCGCTGCCTTTTCCGGATAAGTATCACCAAACCAAACGATCTTGGCCAGTGCACTTGAACTGTTAAATGCCGTAAAACCCTTATTGTGGTATTTAACAGCTGCCGCAGTACATATTTTGGCCTGCTTACCCGAACGCTTGTCGCTATACATGATCGCATTGTGCAAGGGCTGGTGCTGCGCATCCAAAGGGATCACTGTACCCGAAGTAGAAGTTACGGCCATCGCCAGTACCTCCGTAAAATCGACATCAGGAACACTGGTTTTCAGCGCTTTTAAGGAGGTTACACAGGCTGCCCACCATACCTCGGGCGACTGCTCCTCCCTCGACTCTTCACTCAGGGGAAATACCTCAGCTGCACTGGCCAGCACTGTTCCAGCGGCGTCCAGTAATACTACCCTTGCCCCTTGTGTGCCTATATCTATTCCTATAAAATAAGGTGCCATATTTAACTAAATATTTCTATAAATGAAGCCCTTGTTTTTTTCCATTCTTCGTACAGCCGTGTATGCTGTTCATTTTGTTGAGGCACAGTTTCTTCCAGTACAAAAGGTTCGATTTCCGCTTTGCCCAAAGCTTTATTACAGATGTATACACCACCCACTACCGACGATTGCCTGTAACTGTTCCTGATGATTACCTTTTTTTGCAGCAGGTTTGCAATAAATTGTCGCAGCGTAGCACTTTGCACACCTCCGCCACAGGCCCATATATAATCCTGTTCATGCGTGGTTACACCACAAAGACTTTTATAATTCTCACTGATGCTGCAGGCAATGTCCCATAGGGTTGCCCATACAAAGCTGCCCCTGGTTAGCAAATGCGACACTGGCGCATCAAATATAAAGCCACCACGGGTTAGTGGTGTTTTCTCATCGGCTACCAAAGAGCCCAGCGAGGCAATACACTGAAAATGGGTAACTTCCTTAAGCTCCCTTTCAATCACATCATAACCTTCAACCGGATAAAAAATTTCTTTCAGGCGCTGATAATTCAGGCCCGTTACCCCTGCATTCGCTTCCAGGATAAAACTCCGCTCATCAGTATGTCGACTGGTCCAGGTGCGTTCCTGCTCATCAGTAATGTATTCACCTGTAATTTTAATGATCGGCGTAGTGGTACCGGAAACAATGACCACATCATTTTCCAGTGGTTTGGTACTGATGATGGCCAATTGCGTATCTGCACCACCAACAATCACTTTTGCTTCCGGGTTGATGGCCAGTGCGGTGGCCTCAGCTGGCAAAATGGTACCCAGTACAGTGCCCGACAAAGTAAGCACGGGCAGTACCGAAGGGTCTATTTCAAATACATTGCAGAGTTGTTGCGACCAGTTGTGCTTTTCTACATCATACAGCAAGGTCTCTGAAGCCTGAGAATGTTCGTAGTGCAACACACCGCTCAGCTTATACTCTACCCAGTCGCTAATGCTCAAAAAGGTAGCAAACTCGTTCCAGATTTCTGGCCTTCTGTGTTTAATCCCTACAATTTTTAAGGCCGAGAACAATGAAGTAGGGTAACGGCCGGTTAGCTGATACACCGCACTCTTGTCCTTGATCATGCTGTCCCACTCCCTGCCCCTGTGATCAATATTTGGCAGGCCAATCAGCGATTCGCCTTTTTTGCCGATCAGCACAATGCCTTCACGCTGACTTGTAGCCGTTAAAGCCATCACTTTAACACCCGGTGCCTGGCTCAATGCTTTACCTGCCAAACGCAGGATCTGTTCCCAAAGCGCATTCGGGTCAAAATACAGTGCCTCCGGATAATGTTCATCCTTATGGTTCTGCAGGTTCTCTCTTTCAATTCCCAGGATCTCTCCTGAAGTAGTTGCAACAGCTACACGTACATTTCCAGTACCAATGTCAATTACAATATATGCTTCCTGATTTGTCATGTCTGATTTAATCTGTATATCGCCCACCTAATTTACCTTTTCCTGTGCAAACCACGTCATGATCCTGTTGTTCATGATCTCGACATGGTGGTCCTCTACCTCATGCGTAGCCCCAGCAATGTGCGGCGTAGCCAGTACATTCGGCAGGTTAATGATGCGGTAATCTTTTTCATCAGGCGGCTCATGGTCAAATACATCCAGCACAGCACCTCTGATGCGCTTGTTTTCCAAGGCTTCCAGCAAGTCGTCACGTTTTACTACGCTGGCACGTGCCGTATTTACAAATATGGCATCAGGTCTCATTTTCGAGATCAGGCTTTTATCGATCATTCCTATGGTAGCCTCATTTACGGGCAGGTGGATCGAAACAATATCACTGCTGGCAAATACATCTTCCAGTGAAGTTTTGGTATACCTGGCATCAAATTTTTCCAGGTAAGGATCGTAAAATTTAATGGAACACGGAAAGTTCTCGACCATACTGGCTATGCGCTGGCCTACTGCACCAAAGCCAACCATACCGATGGTTTTACCAGCCATTTCGTTCCCTTTAAACTGCAGGTAGGAAGTGTGCGCATCCGCTGTCCAGTTCCGGTCCTTTAACCAGGCCACACCGGCATAAGTATTTCTCATCAGGTCAATTACCGTTGCCAGGAACATTTCGGCTACTGCCTGCGCATTTCTGGCCGGGGTATGAAATACCGGGATACCCATTGCCTTAGCTGTTTCCAGCGATACGTTGGAAGGGGTTCCACGACATACGCCTATAAACTGAAGGTGTGGATTAGCTGTAATAACTTTTGCGGTAACGTGATCGTGTTCTGTAATTAAGGCATCAGCTTTGGTCTCTGCCAACAACTCAATCAGTTCGTCTTCATGAAATGCACGGCCAAGATCCTTCCATGGACGATAAACCACTTCGCCCAGTTTTTCTGCTAATGTCTGTTGTCCCTGCTCATTGTAAGGGGCCGTAATCAGTATCCTCATATATGCTTATTATTATTGTTGTTAAATGCTTATTTGTGTGTATGCTTAGCTAATTTGCCGCAACAACCGCTGCAGGCTCATTGGAATGGGCGGTTTTGGCATTATCGGGCAAAGTGATAAAGCGGGTCAGGATGGCACTCAGCAGGTACAGACCGGCAAGTATCCACACCACACCTTCATTACCCAGGCTGCCAATAAAAATACCCACAATGGCCGGGCCTACAAATACAGCCAGACCGGCACCAAGGTTCAATACGGCCATGGCAGCCCCTTTATCTTTTTTAACCAGGGATGGGACCAGGGCCGACAAAGGTACATAGCCCGCCAGCAGGGCACCCCATAAAACACCACAGAACATCACCATCCAGAAACTGCTGCCAAACAATACCGGCGAATAATAGAACAGTAAAGTGGTAAGGGCACAGCCGATGCCACCAAACCACATCACCGTATTCCGCCAGCCAAAACCATCTCCTACAAACCCGAAGATCAGGTTAAAAGCGATATTAGCGGTAAATATTGTACCCCATATCTGCAGCCATTCTGTAGTAGTAAAGCCGTGCGCAGCCATATAAGTGGGCAGGAACACCGGAAATGCAAATTGCGCCGTGGTATTGATGATGCGGACAATCCCGCCCAGTAACACCTTAGGCTCCTCTTTCATGATGATGAGCCCCTTGGCCAGTTCTTCAGCTTTGGAAGAGGTATTTTTACCCGCCGAAGCTTCAAACTTGTCTTTATTTAATACCAAAGCAAAGAAAGCACCCAGCAATACCCAGAAGATAGAACTCCATAAGGTATCCAGATAACCCAGGTGCTCAATTGCCCAGCTCGAATAGTAAGCGCCAAATACGTTTAAACCGCCGGTAAAAACAAACCAGAACCATCCTACCGCAGCGCCCAGCTTTTTACCGGGACTGCGATAAGTTATCCAAACCAAAAACGAATAGGCAAATAGCGGATAGCCAAAGCCTCTTATAGCGTAAGTAATCAACATCACCCCAAAATTCAGATCGGGCAGGCCATAGCCCACAAAACCTGCAGTACCCAGAATATAAAGCAGCAAGCCCATCAGCATGGTCTTTTTTGGACCAAAACCTTCGGCCAGTACCCCGGAAAACCAGGAAGAAATGGCAATGGTTATGCCATAGACCGTAAACAGCGAGGCCGACTGCTGGATGGTCATTCCACGTCCGATCAGGTAGGGACTGAGCCAGCCCTGCTCCACGCCATCTCCCATCATAAAAATCATGATCCCTAAATAGCCCCATGCCAGCTGCTTTGGGATGCCTGCCCTGCCAAGCAGGGAATTGTCTGAGTTTAATTCTTGTTTCATTTATATTTGGTTATTTGTTTATCTGCCTTCGCGTTGTTCCGTTTTATGTATTCTGATATTTCTTTTACCAAAAGAATGAAATTAAACATAATAAAACAAAATAAAAGAGAAATAAATATTTAGAAAGCAATAATAAAACTTCAACATCAATCTGCAATACTGTTCATATTAAAGAATTGTGAATTGTTTTAGTTTACTATATTTGGAGAATTATAGGTTGTATTATAGAAATTTCGTAATATTAACAATCTATAAATAGTGTTTAAAGCCATTAATAAATGAAGAACATTACCGAGCGCCATGAATTTATTATTCAGCAGCTGAAGAAAAACGGCAAAGTAAATATTATTGAACTTATAGACCTGATGAAGGTTTCGGGCGTAACAATAAGAAAGGATTTGAAACTCCTTGAAGACAAAAACCTTCTTTTCCGCACCCGTGGCGGTGGGTCTATCAACAACCCTTATGCAACAGAACGTACCATCAATGAAAAAGAATTTATCAATTCTGAAGAAAAGCAAAAGATAGCCAAAGCAGCACTGTCCATTATCGGACAGAACGATTCGATCAGCATCGGCTCGGGGACAACCGTATTTGAACTGGCGCGCTGCTTATACCCCAGTAAACATTTAACCGTAATTACACCAGCTTTAAAAGTTGGGCTGGAGCTGAGCAACCGCCCCAATGTGGAAGTGTTACAACTGGGCGGCCTGATCAGGCCCAACTCCTCTTCCGTGGCCGGGGCACACGCCGAAAAGATCCTCGCCGAGATCTCCTGTGGTGTATTGTTCCTTGGGGTTGATGGGATAGACCTCGACTTTGGTTTTTCCATTACCAATATTGCCGAAGCTACCCTGAACCAGAAGATGATTGAAACTGCCCAGACACTGGTAATTATGGCCGACAGTACAAAGTTTGACCGCAGGGGCCTGGGTAAGATATGTGGATTTGAGCAGGTGCACTATGTGATTACCGACAGTAAGGTATCTCCGCAAACAGTAAAAATGATAGAAGACAAGGGCGTAAAAGTGATCATTGCCTGATCATATTTACCAATATCAACTGTAACAAAAAGCCCGGCAAAATTGCCGGGCTTTCTTTTATCCTAAAAACAAGACCTTTTTAATTCAGCAGTTTATTGATCCTTTTAACAATGTAATCAATATCAAAAGGCTTGCTGATGTAATCATTTGCGCCGGCAGCAATGCTCCGCTCTTTATTCTTGTCATTCGCAGACATTACAATGATCGGAATGTGCTTTGTAAATGCATCGGTTTTAAGATCTGTACAAATATCAGTACCATCTCCGTCCGGTAACATTACATCTAAAATAAATAAATCAGGCACAGAGTCTTTTAGTTTACTTTTTAGTTCATCAAATGACGAGGAAAGCTGTAGTTCATACCCTTCATCTTTCAATAAAACACCAATAATGTATCTGATATCTTCATCATCTTCAAGCACATGGATTCTTTTGATCATAATTTAAATAGCTTTACGTTTAACTAATGGTTTCATAGCAACAATTTTGCCATAAATTCTCAGGTCCCTGCTTTTATCCAGGCCACAATATCATCAATCAATACTGAAGACACATTTGCCGGGCTGTCATATTGCTGCAAAGTACCTTTTTCTGTCTGGGAACTCAACAGATGGTTAAGGTCGGGATATAACTTAAGTGTAGCATTCTTTTTCTTTCCTAAAGCAGCACTCCACAGGTTATAATCGGTTACTGAAACCTGAAAGTCGTTGCCACCCTGCGCAACAAAAATGCGTTGTTTCAACTTTTTAGCAGTTTCTGCCTGTTTGTAATTGTTCAGATCTATCCAGTAAGCGGCGGGCAATCCAAATAAAGCAGAATCGGCTTTTATAGTCCCCAGTTTTGTAATCCTGGTTACATCCAGCTTTTTGTTCACACTATCGAGCATCAGTTTTCCTGCAGCCGTTGTATCTTTTGCAAGTTCAAAAAAATACCTGTTCTGTTCAACAATAATATCTGTTAAAGACCTTGCCGGGGCAGCAGCCAGTAAAATACCGTTCAGATCAGGCGCAAGCAGGGCTATTCTGGGTGCAAGCATTCCGCCTAAGCTATGGCCAAACAGATAGAGCTGTTTTTTATTTACTTCAGGCAGGGTTCTGGCCAGGGCAATGGCAGCAAGTGCATCGTCCAAAACTTCTTCCTTAACGGTATTTGCACCTACAAAATCCATCGGATAGACCTTTGTCCTTTTCACATAGCGTATGCTGGCGATCCCTTTGGAAGCCAGGCCCAGCGCCAGATCTTTCAGGGGCTTGTTGGGGCCCATGGTTTCATCCATATCCTGGGGCCCAGAGCCATGCACCAATACCACTACCGGATAGCCACTCCCCTTTTTGGGCTCAGTTAACATACCAACCAGGCTATGACCCGGTGTTTTTACATAAATCTCTTTTTCTTTATACAAAGCAGTATCGGCGTAAACCGGTCGCGTATAAACAGCAGCAGAGCTTTTCGGTTGCAGATAAAGTCCAACTATTTTTTCTGTTTTATTAAAGGCCAGTAAAAAATTCTGTGAATCATTGGCAAACTTCACTTCAAGGATAACTGTGTAAAAATCTCCTTCTGTTTTGCTGCTTACCACCCCTGCATTTTCCATCTTACCAAATTTCTCTGAGAGTTTTGCCCACAGGTCTTTTATATTGGCTTCTGTTACCTTGGCCTGGAAAGCCGGATCAAAATAACTGTAGGCCTCGGTATATTTATCTTCCGACAATAGCTTGAACAAGTCCTGTGAACGGCCAAAAAGATTCAGGATACCCTGCGAAAATGAGGCAGTAGAAATGAAAAGCGCTAAAAACAGCAATAATATTTTCTTCATGTTATGGGTTTAGTTGTACCAAAGTTAGCATTAGCTTTAAATAAATGACTGGTCAGCCAACATATTTTAACATTTAATTTGCAGGGTTTCTAAATTTAATTACTTTTGCCCCACGCTGGTGGTTTTGAGCACCGGCAGGCCACACGGGGGATTAGCTCAGCTGGCTAGAGCGCTTGCCTGGCAGGCAAGAGGTCAGCGGTTCGACTCCGCTATTCTCCACCGCAAAAAGCTCCGGATTAACCGGAGCTTTTTTGTTTTTCAGGCATTTCTTCTTTTCCCGGTATGGGCACAGCACCGCTCAGATAAATTTAACGGGATAAGCACAAATATTTTAAGCAAATTCCTATTTTAGTACATGATACATGCCAACCTTCTTTTAATCCTTGCACTGTTTTTTGCCATGGCCCTGCTCTTTCTGCTCAGTCAGCGCTGGAAGATCTCCTACCCTATATTTTTAGTGATTGGCGGGCTCGGCATCAGTTTTATACCTGGCATGCCGGTCATCAACGTCAATCCCGATATCGTATTCCTGATCTTTTTGCCCCCGCTCTTGTTCGAGGCCGCATGGTATACTTCCTGGAATGATTTCTGGAAATGGCGGCGCTCCATCTTTTCGATGGGCTTCGGCCTGGTACTCATCACTTCCCTGGCCATAGCCTATTTTTCGGTCAGCATTATCCCGGGCTTTACCCTTGCATTTGGCTTTCTGCTGGGCGGGATCATTTCACCTCCCGATGCTGTAGCCGCCACTTCAGTATTAAAGGGTGTAAGCATGCCCAAAAGAGGCTTAACCATACTGGAAGGCGAAAGCCTGGTCAACGATGCCGCATCCCTCACCGTGTTCAGGTTTGCACTTGCAGCCATCCTTACCGGTAAGTTTGTATTGCAGGATGCCGTCACCGATTTCTTCATCCTGGCCATCATGGGTGTTGTGGTGGGCCTGGTTATTGCTCACCTCCTGTACTTTGTATTGAAATACTGGGCCAAATCATCCAATATCACTACCCCCATCACCTTAATAGCTCCCTATCTGATGTATATCGTAGCAGAAGAATTTCACTGGTCGGGCGTATTGGCTGTAGTCAGCGGTGGTTTATTCCTTTCTTTCCGTTCAGGTGATTTTCTAAATTACCATACCCGCATACAGGGCAAGGAAGTATGGGCCACTGTAGGTTTTCTGCTGAACGGCTTTGTATTTATCCTGATCGGACTGGAACTGCCGGTCATTGTGGCCGGACTGGAGGGCTATTCCATGGAAGAAGCCATTAAATATGCGCTCATCATCAGTGCCATTGTCATCATTGCCAGGATCATACTGGTCTATGCCTCGGCCTTTATTCCCCGGTTTTTAAGTCCGCGTATCCGCAAAAGAGAAAAAAGTCCGGGCCTGAAACTGCCCTTCATCATTGGCTGGGCGGGTATGCGCGGCGTAGTTTCCCTGGCTTCTGCACTGGCAATACCGCTTACCTTAAATACCGGGGCGGCATTTCCGCACCGCAACATGATCCTTTTTATCACCTTTGTAGTCATCCTGGTTACGCTGGTATTCCAGGGCCTAACCCTGCCGGTGTTCCTCAGGGTACTTAAAGTGGAGGAAATTGACGAGCACATTCCCGAAGATGAACAGCTGGAAACCATCCGCATGCAGCTGGCACAAGAATGTGTAAACTACCTTAACCAGCATTACAGCAACGAAATGAGCCAGTTTGAAACCATCGCCCGCGTTAAGGAGCAGCTGGAAAGAAGCATCAGGGCTACTGAACGCACTTTAATAGCGCAATCACAAAAAGAAGAGGTGGTATCGGTAAGAAGGCTTTACCGACAGATCATGCTGGAACTGATTGAGCTGAGAAGAAAGGGATTGAAAAAAATGAAAGCCACAAAAAAATACGACCATGAAGTACTGCGTGATATGGAAGACAACCTGGACCTGGAAGAAGCGCGCTTAAACAAGCATTAACCTATAAGCATCATGACCCAAACCCCTCAATCTGAACCAACAGACTATAAACCGGTAAGCTTTTCACAGACCGTACTTACAGAACTGATGATCCCCGCCTACTCCAATTTCGGCGGAAAAATACATGGTGGGCTCCTGCTGTCGCTAATGGACAAAGTGGCTTACGTTTGCGCGGCCAAACATGCAGGCAATTATTGTGTTACAGCTTCTATAGATACGGTCAATTTTCTGGAACCTGTAGAAGTGGGCGAACTCGTCTCACTCATGGCTTCCATTAACTATGTGGGCAACACTTCACTGGTGGTGGGCATCAGGGTAATTTCCGAAAATGTGAAAACCAACACCATCAAACATACCAATACCTGTTACTTTACCATGGTGGCCAAAGACGAGAAAAATGTAACCGTACAGGTACCTGGATTGATACTGGAGAACCATGACCAGGTAAGGCGCTTTATTGAGGCCAAAAGCCGTAAAGAAATCCGACGCAGTTACAACAAAGAACTGGAACAGGTCAGCATTCCTGAAAAAGATGAACAGTGTATGGCCTTACTGGCCGGTGAGCGCTGCAAACTGGCCTGACTTCAAAGAAATAATCGTAACTTCAGGTATGGCAAAAACGTATAAAGCCCCGGGTGTATATGTAGAAGAAATACCAGGTTTACCTCCATCGGTAGCACCGGTACCTACAGCCATCCCCATATTTATTGGTTATACCGAAAAAGCAGGAATTAGTACAGATGATCCTTTGACATCGGTGCTGATCAATGATATCCCTGTAAGCGAGGCCAAACGCATCAGCTCCTTATTGGAATACGAAAGTTATTTCGGAAAAACAACATCCGGCAGTTTAAGCCTATACCCCCACCTGCAGCTATTTTTCGCGAACGGAGGCGGCCCCTGCTATATCGTCAGCGTTGGAAATGCCCTGGAAACGATTGCTATTGACAACCTGCTTGCAGGCTTGGCAATGGCAGAAAGGTACGACGAACCCAGCCTGCTGGTCATTCCCCAGGCCGTTCTGTTGCACACTGCCGCTGAAGCATACACCGTATACCGGGCGGCATTATTACAGGCTGCCCAACTTAAGGACCGTTTTGTACTGATCGATTGTTATGGAGACGATCCCCAGACCCTGCGCAGCGCAGATGGCATTGGCCCGCTCCATTTAAAATATGGCGCAGCCTACCACCCTTATCTGAAAACTACACTCCATTCGGCTGTCCTTCCCCCATCAGCTGCCATAGCGGGTGTTTATGCGGCTACCGACCGTGACCGGGGTGTGTGGAAAGCACCGGCAAATGTAAGCCTGAACCTGGTATCCGCTCCCTCAAAACAAATCAGCAGCCGGGCACAGGATGAACTTAATGTAGATGAAGTGGCAGGAAAATCGATCAATGTGATCAGGACATTTACCGGTAAAGGCGTAGTAGTATGGGGCGCCAGGACCCTGGCAGGTAACAACAATGAATGGCGTTATATTTCTATAAGCCGCTTGTTTATCATGGTGGAAGAAAGCTGCAAAAAAGCACTCAACAATTTCGTATTTGAACCTAATGATGCCAATACCTGGACAAAGGTACGTGCTATGCTGGAAAATTATCTGTATGACTTATGGCAGCAAGGGGCTTTACAGGGCGCTAAACCTGAACATGCTTTTCATGTATCCATTGGCCTCGGCCTGAGCATGACCGCGCTGGATATCCAGGAAGGAAGGATGATTGTTCAGATTGGCATGTCCGCCATACGACCTGCAGAGTTCATACTGTTCAGGATCAGTCTGGCTGTGCGCTGAGAAGCTCCGGCAGTACCCATTTTAGCGGAAAGCTCCCGGTAATCGTCCAGCATCTTTTCCCTTATGGGCCCCTGTAGTATATTTTTCAGCGTAACCGTAATGTTGCCGGTATTGCAATCGTTCTGGATCAGCTCGGTAACCACAGCCCTGTCCATAATTAAATTAACCAGCGATATGAACCTGATTTTGACCAGTGCACGGGCAATAGCTATAGAAATTGCACCGCCGCGGTACACCACCACCTGCGGTACATGGAACAAGGCCGTTTCCAGGGTTGCTGTTCCCGAAGCCACAATTGCAGCCTTAGCTACCTGCAGCAGGTTATAGGTCTGCGAAAAAACAAGGGTTACATTCTCCGTTTTTATAAACTGCCGGTAATATGCTTCGTCAAAACTGGGTGCTGCCGCCACCACAAAGTGATGATCAGGAAATTGTGCCGTTACACTCAGCATATCCGGTAGCAGGCGTTCAATCTCCTGCCGGCGGCTGCCGGGCAATAAGGCGATCAGCTCTTTTTCCAGTCCGTATTTTTTCCGGAATTCGGGATCAGGTGTAAACTGGGCAATTTCATCCAGTAAAGGATTGCCCACATAATCAACCTCCATGCCCCATTCCCGGTAAAAATCAACTTCAAAAGGCAAAATGCAAAACATTTTATCTACTACCTTTTTGATCTTAAGTACCCTTTTCTGGTTCCAGGCCCATACTTTTGGCGAAATGTAATAACAGACCATCATGCCATTTGCTTTGGCAAATTCAGCTATTTTGAGGTTAAAGCCAGGAAAATCGATCAGGATCAGTACATCCGGCCGATAGGCCATTACTGCAGCTTTGCAGGCCTTAATGTTTTTAAAAATGGTCCTCAGGTTCAGCAGCACTTCGGTAAAGCCCATAAAGGCCATCTCCGAGTAATGTTTATCGAGTACACCACCTACGGCCTTCATTTTATTGCCGCCATAATACCTGAATTCGGCAGCCCCGTCTTCTGCCTTTAAGGCTTTCATTAAATTGGCCCCGTGCAGGTCACCGGAAGCTTCGCCAGCTATTAAATAATACCTCATTTACCGGTTTATTTTATAAAAAAAGAAAGCAAAAGCCCATAAAAAGGTGGCACTGATGATGCCCCGGCCAATGTTCTCCTTGTTCAGTTTAAAAAAATAATGCATCAGTAAGGCATTTGCAGCAATGCAGCCAATCAGCAGCAGATCGGCCTTGGCTAAAAATGCGAATCTGTGCATCATGTACCATACAATGGACAGCAGGATACCCGGAATAAGCAGTCCGATACCCAGGCCTGTAAATACAGAGTTCTTAAGACGTTTCAGCTGTTCCTGCATCTCCTTTTTAACCTAATGATAATCCATCGGGTGCAGGGGTTCTGCCTGCAGCCTTTGTTTCTGGCTTAGCATCCACTGCATCAAAATCCCAGGTGTTCAATACCGGGATGGCATGGTGTGCAGTAAGGTCGAACTGTACCGGCACTACCGATACAAAACCATGCTCCAAAGCCCATACATCGGTATCCTCACCTTTATCATAGTTCTGAAAAACACCTGTTAGCCAATAATATGGACGTTCGTACGGGTCTTTACGCTCATCAAACTCTTCAGCCCATTTCGCATTGGCCTGCCGGCAGATCTTTATGCCCTTCAAGCCATCCCCTTTTGGGAAATTTACGTTCAGCAGCGTTGCAGCAGGCAGTCCATGCGCCAGCACCTGTTCTGCGATGACCTTAATGTATTTTTTGCAATGGCTGAAATCGGCCTGCTGAGAAAAATCATCCAGGGAAAACCCGATAGAAGGAATATTTTCTATAGCCCCTTCTACGGCGGCCGACATGGTGCCTGAGTAAATCACATTAATGGAATTGTTTAAACCGTGGTTAATTCCCGAAACGCAAAGATCGGGCTTTTTACCCTTAAAGATCTTGTTAACGGCCAGCTTCACGCAATCTACCGGGGTACCCGAACATTTGTACATCTCTACACCGGGATACAAATCTACTGCATCAAAACGCAATGGTTTACCGATCGTAATGGCATGGCCCATGCCAGACTGAGGCCCATCAGGCGCCACAACCACCACATTGCCCAGTTCTGTCATTACATCTATCAGGTTTTTAATTCCCGGAGCGGTAATGCCATCATCGTTCACTACTAAAATATTGGGTCTCGAATTTTGCTTTTTCATCGTTTAAAATTAATCATTTTTACCCTGTGATCCGGAAAATCAATAAGGTTTTATACTGATTTGCTTAGGTTAAAGGGCCCGGCAATGTGTTAAAATCACCTGTTTTAATACACAAAAACCCTTATAACCTTTGTAGCAGCAAAAGTACAAGAATTAGGGCATAAAAATTCAGTAATCAGCTTATATTTGACCGTAACTTATTAAAGCTGGATCTGTCTAAATTAAACAGCCAGCTTCACAACCGTATTAAAACTTATATTTAATGAAACACAAATTATTATTGCTTGTCTGTTTGCTGATAACAGGTACAAGCCTGATGGCGCAGTCCACTTATCAATGGAAAACAGCCTCTGCCGGTGGTTACACTTATAAATACGTAACCAACGACCCTACAAAATCCCGTTTCTATACTTTAAAAAATGAATTTACGGTTGTTTTATCACCAAACCCCAAAGAGCCGATCATTGAATTCCGCCTGGCCGTAAGGGCCGGCAGCAATACCGATCCGCGTACAGCCACCGGCCTGGCCCATTACCTGGAACACCTGCTGTTTAAAGGCACCGATAAATTTGGCACAATGGACTTTGTCAAAGAAAAACCCCTGCTGGACAAGATCGATGCTTTGTACGAACAGTACCACGAAACCACAGATCCGGCAAAACGCAAGGAAATCTATGCCCAGATCGATAAAACATCAGGAGAAGCCTCTAACTACGCTATCGCCAACGAATACGATAAAATGATGAAGGCCATTGGCGGCCAGAGCACCAATGCCCATACCTGGTACGAAGAAACCGTTTACAATGAAGATTTTCCTTCAAATGCGACCGATCAGTTCCTGGCCCTGCAGGCAGAACGCTTCCGCAATCCCATTTTCCGTATTTTCCATACGGAACTGGAAGCAGTATATGAAGAAAAAAACCGGGGGCTCGACAATGATGGCTGGAAAGTAAACGAACAAACCGGAGCCCTGCTGTTCCCAACACATAATTACGGACAGCAAACCACCATCGGTACTGTTGAGCACCTGAAGAATCCCTCCTTACTGGAAATCAGAAAATATTACAACAAATATTACGTACCCAACAATATGGTCATTGCACTTGCCGGCGACCTTAACCCCGACGAGATGATCAAAAAAGTAGATAAGGCCTTTGCTTATATGAAAGCCAAACCATTTGAGCTGTACAATCCGGCACCTGAAAAACCACTTACGCAGGTGCAAAAAATAGACATTTATGGGCCAAGCGCCGAAAGTGTAAGGATGTCGTACAGGGGTTATGCACAAAATACTACCCAAAGCATGCTGCTCGACCTGATCTCGAGCATCCTATCTAATGGAAAGGCGGGACTGCTCGACATCAACTTAAACAAACAGCAAAAAGTCTTGAGCTCAAGCGCAGGTTACCAGCAGATGAAAGATTATGGCATTTTCACACTTATTGCACAACCTAAACAAGGCCAGAGCCTGGAAGAAGCCCAAAAGTTATTGCTGCAACAATTGGACATCCTTAAAAAGGGAGATTTTGATGAAAGCCTGATCAAAGCTACGGTAGCCAACAGTAAACTGGGCTTACTGGAAGCTTTTGACAAGAACAGTTTCCGGGTAGAATCTGTAACCAATGAATTTATCCTGAACCGTGCCGAAAACTGGGACAAATCTTTAAATGCCCTGGATGCCATGGCTAAAATAACCAAAAAGCAGGTGATAGATTTTGCCAACCAGTTTTTTAAAGACAACTATGTAATAGCCTTTAAGCACAAAGGCGAAGACAAGAGTATACAGAAGGTAGAAAAACCGGTCATCACACCAGTAAACACCAATGCCGGCGAGACTTCTGAATTCACTAAAAACCTGCTGGCCATGCAGGTAAAACCCATTGCACCTAAATTTTTAGATTATAAAAAAGACCTGAACTTTGGAAAGGCCGGCATTGCCGATGTAATTGCCGTACAAAACAAGGACAACAGTATTTTTAACCTGACCTACCGTTTTGATATTGGTGCCTGGAACTACAGGCTACAACCTTATGCAGCCTCGTACCTTGCTTTTTTAAGTACCGACAAATACACCGCAGAAGAGATCAGCAAACAGTTTTATAACATCGCCTGCAGTTATTCCTTTAATGTGAGCAATGAGGTGGCCAGTATCAACATCAGCGGTCTGCAGGAAAATTTTGATCAGGCCGTAAGCCTGGTTGAACATATTTTTGCCAACTGCAAACCCAATGAGCAGGCCCTGACAGAACTGAAAAGCCGCATCTTAAAATCAAGGGAAAACAACAAGCTCAATAAAGCCTCTATTTTAAGTGGCCTAACCACTTATGCCCAGTATGGCGCCAGCAATCCGTTCAACTATACCCTAAGCAACGAAGAAATAAAGAACATAACTTCAGATCAGCTGGTCTATATATTGCACAACATCAACAACTACAAGCATACCATTACATATTACGGGCCACAAACACTGGCTGCTTTTACTGCTAGCATCAGTAAACTACACAATTTACCCAAAGAATTTACACCCGAAGCCCCTGCTAAAAAATTCAGCTATGCGGCCGAAAATGGCAACCAGGTATATTTTGCCGATTATGACATGGTGCAGTCGGAAATCCGCTGGGTACGCAACGGCGGGCCTTATAACCAGGCATGGGCACCAAAAATAAACTTATTTAACAGCTATTTTGGCGGCGGTATGGGTTCTGTGGTATTCCAGACCATCCGTGAATCAAAAGCCCTGGCCTACTCTACTTTTGCTGTATTTTCTTCACCGGATAAAAAAGAGAAAAATTATACCATGGTGGCTTATGTGGGCAGCCAGGCCGACAAAATGAATGATGCCGTTAAAGGCATGAACGAACTACTGAATACCTTACCACGAACAGACAAGGCTTTTGATGCTTCAAGATACAATGCGCTGAATGCCATTGAAACCAGCCGGATTACCAAAAACGACATTATTGGCGCTTACTTTTCCGATAAGAAACTGGGCTTTGACCATGATTCGAGAATGGATGTATACCAGGGTTTAAAACCCCTTACATTTGGGGACATAAAAACCTTTCATGAAAACAATGTAGCCAACAAGGCCTATAATTATTGCATTGTTGCTTCAGAGAAGAACGTAAAGATGGAAGACCTGCAGAAATTTGGCACTGTGACCAAGCTGAGCCTGGAACAGATATTTGGTTATTAAACCAGGTATTGAAAAACAAAAAAGGGGCATGAAATTCATGCCCCTTTTTTTACCCAATTAAATCCGGGTATTATTTTAGCTGTCCTGCTTTTTCTATGATCTCCGTTACCACTGCAGGATCCAATAAAGTAGAGGTATCGCCGATCTGAGAAGTTTCGCCTTCAGCGATCTTCCTTAAAATGCGGCGCATGATTTTACCCGAGCGTGTTTTAGGCAAACCCGATACAAACAAGATCTTATCCGGTTTTGCAATAGCGCCGATAACCCGGGTTACCGTTTGCAGGATATCTTTACGGGTAAGGTCTTCATCATTATGGACATTAGGGTTAATTACGAAAGCATAAATACCCTGCCCTTTTACATCATGTGGATAACCTACCACTGCACTTTCTACCACACCGGCATGCATGTTGATGGCATTCTCTACCTCTGCTGTACCAATGCGGTGGCCAGATACGTTGATCACATCATCTACCCTGCCGGTAATGCGATAATAACCATCCTCGTCCCTTAAACAACCATCACCTGTAAAATAAAGGTCTTTGTAGGTCGAGAAATAAGTTAGCTTGCAACGCTCATGATCGCCATAAGTAGTGCGCAGCATGCCAGGCCATGGGAACTTGATACACAGGTTTCCATTTACGCCATTGCCTTCAATTTCCTTACCCTGCTCATCTACCAGCATCGGCTGGATACCCGGCAAAGGTAGCGTAGCAAAACTTGGTTTGGTTGGCGTAACATAAGCGATCGGCGAGATCATAATGCCGCCTGTTTCCGTTTGCCACCAGGTATCTACAATCGGACATTTGCTTTTGCCTATGTTCTCGTCAAACCAGTGCCATGCCTCTTCATTTATAGGCTCACCTACCGACCCCAATACCCTTAAAGAGCTCAGGTCTATTCCTTTAAGCGGTTCTTCACCAAAGCTCATTAAGGAACGAATGGCCGTTGGTGCAGTATATAAAATGTTTACTTTATGTTTTTCTACCACCTGCCACATGCGCGATGCATCAGGGAAAGTAGGGATACCTTCGAACATCAAAGTGGTAGCGCCCTGCGAGAGCGGCCCGTATACAATGTAAGAGTGGCCGGTAATCCAGCCGATATCTGCCGTACAGAAGAACACTTCGTCCGGCTGATAGTTAAATACGTTAGAGAAGGTATATCCAGCATATACCATATAACCGCCAATGGTATGTACCACCCCCTTAGGTTTGCCGGTTGAACCCGAAGTATATAAAATGAACAGCAGGTCTTCCGCATCCATTTCTTCAGCCGGACAATTGGTATCTACCAGTTTAATTTCATCTTCCCACCATACGTCACGTCCTTTCAGCATGGATACGGCCATACGGGTATGGGTTAAAACGATTACCCTTTCCACTGTCGGGCAGCCAATCAGGGCATCGTCAATTACTTCTTTCAGCTGAATCTGCTTGTTTCCTCTAAATGCACCATCGGCTGTGATAACCACTTTACATTCTGCATCATTGATGCGGTCGGCAATAGATTTGGCAGAGAAACCACCAAATACTACTGAATGTACTGCCCCAATACGGGCACAGGCCAGTACAGCAACAGCCAGTTCAGGCACCATTGGCATGTAAATACATACCCGGTCGCCTTTTTTCACGCCATTCTTTTTCAGCACGTTGCCAAAACGGCAAACCTGCTCATGTAATATTTTATAACTTAAGGTAATACTTTCTTTTTGAGGATCATTTGGTTCCCAGATAATGGCTGGTTTATCTCCATTTTCTGCGAGGTGACGGTCTAAACAGTTTTCAGTGATGTTTAATTTAGCCCCTTCAAACCATTTAATATTAGGTTCAGAAAAATTCCAGGACAACACTTTATTCCATTTTTTTCTCCACTGAAAATTATTGGCAATACCCTCCCAAAACTGCTCAGGGTAATCTACACTATACTGATAGGTTTTTTGATACTCTTCAAATGATTTAATTTGCATGGTTTAATTTATTTCGATACTAAAGTTCAAATATAGCTTTATTAAAAAGCTATCAAAACTTTTATAGTATGTTTTATAAGATAAAAATGCAAAAAGCGTAAAGAAGCTTATTAGAAGCGGTTACGTAAACACATAATCATAAAGGCAGATATTTTTCTAAAAAAAGGAGTATAAGACCACTGGTCAATACACACCAGCCGGAGTAATACCGTAGCAATTCTGTATAAAAATTTTGATGTTAACTGTAAAGTTTACTAGGTTTACATAATGATGCATTTTTAAATGCTGATGTATGCTCTTATTTCTGCCTAACCTCTCAACACCTATGAACAACATTGACCGTCTATTAGACTATTTACACAAAATGTTTCCCCTTTCGGCTGGCTTTTGGAACGACCTGCAGCCTATGATGACCGAAAAAGTTAAAAAAGACAAGCACTTATTTTTAAAACCCGGCCAGCTGGCCAATAAGGCCTGGCAATTGATCAGCGGATTTATTGTTGTGATCAGGGAAGGTAACGAAGGTGAGGAAATTGTAGAAAGGATCTATCAGCCACTGCAAATTGTAACCGATCTGGACAGTTTTTTTGAGCAGATACCTATCCGGTTTAAATTTGTTGCTGTAGGCGATGTAACCGTTCTTGAGATCAACAGGGCCGATGTGATGCAGCTGCAACAATATCCTGAAACCAATAAACTGGTACAGCATATCATTTTTCTGGACAAGCAGGCCGCCGATCACCTGGTACAGATGTTAAGGCTGCCGGTAAAGGAAAGGGTAAAGTTGTTTCTTGAAAAATACAAGATTAGTGGCTTGCCTGCCAGGTACTGCGCCTCTATGCTTAACCTGTCGGAAACGGAATACCTGGAAAATAAAGCTGCGCTTCAGCCGCTGACAGAACCCCAGGATACCACATCCGACGCGGCACATGCAAATGATACGGCCTATAAGATCAAAGCCTATCTCATGGAAAACTATACCCAATCCAATCTGGGCGACACCTACGAAATTGCGAAACAATTTAACACCAGCACCCGCACGCTGAACCGACTCTTTGTAAAAACCTTTGGTCTGACTGTAAGCAAATTTATTGTAAAGCTGCGTATGGCAAAGGCAATGGAATTGCTAAAACAACCCGGGCTTACTGTGGGGCAAATTGCACTTACTGCAGGCTATAAAAATATCTTTCATTTTAGTAAAGTCTTTAAAATGTATTATGGTTATCCACCTAAAATGGGTACGAAACGGTAAATATTGATCCCACAGTAAGGCCACAGTCAGCCCACAGTGAGCCCACGTTTTTCCAGGGAAAAGGTGGACTAAGGATGGGTTAACCATAAATTAATAATGGGAATACCAAACCCTGCCATTTCCATGTATTCTTAATCTATAAGATGTTAAACCCCTTCGAATAAAATACCGGCTGAGCTACGCAACAAATGTATTCAAAAAGCTAATTTAAAAATGAACAAAAAGCTTTTGCCAAACTTATTGGTTGATTTGCAAAACTTTATTTAATTTAGTGGCAGGCAACTAACTTTAAATTAGTCACTTATAACAAAAACGCATCAAAAACCAGACTCTAATGCTCCAAATCAATCAAAACCTATCTGTTAAAAACGGGGACGAACGCCTGAAACAGGTTTATGACCAATATGGCGGAATGCTGCTGGGTTACATTAACCAGGTTATAGACAATGAGAAAATAGCGGAAGAATTTCTTGTAAACATATTTACAGACATTGCACGCAACTATAATGTATGGAACTGGGACGAATACAATATTTGGAGCCAGTTGTTAAATTTTGCGCGGTCTAAACTCATAGGATTTAGTGAAATGGCTATGGCTATAGGTTTGGATCCTCAAAAAAATAGCGCCAGCAACAAATGCTTTACCAAATTGTCTACCGAACAAAGGCACGTGCTTAAGGAAGTGTACTATAAAGGCAGACTAATCCAAACCCTTGCAAAAAATGAAAATAAACCCGAAGATTTAATCAGAAAAACCTTAAAAGAGGCTTTCGACCAAATAAGAAATACTTGTGGACATTAATGAATACATAAAAAGCGGAGCCCTGGAAGCTTATTTATCGGGCTCGGCCAGTGAAACAGAAACCCATAAACTATTATACCTTAAAGCAGTACACCCCGAAATTGACGATGCCTTGTACAGAATGGAAGTTGATCTGGAAAACCTGGCCAAATATATGGCGATTAAACCTCCGACAAGGGTATGGGACAAAATTGATGACAACCTTAAAGAACTGGCCAAAACAGAAGAGGAGCATCCGGGAATGTTAAAAGTCCATTCAAAAAGAATTGGAATTGAAGAGAAACAAATACCCGCCAAAGATGGTCAGTTTATTGAAGTTGAAGGCTCCTCTACCCACATGCGCATCCATAAAATATGGAGATGGATACTGCTGGGCATTTTTATACTTGGAAAAATATTTTTAGGCTTTGCTATTTATTATTACCTGGAAAACCGGCAGATGATGAAACAAATGGAAAAACAACAGCAGGAGCTAAGTAAAAAGAAACAAGGACAGCCTGAAAAATAAATTGAAAATATTTTGGGCACGGCTTGATGGTTACAAATATTTTATTGATATTTGCAAACTCTTAAAAAATTAAGAAAGTATAATTAAACACTATAAATAAAGGCATGTCAAGAGTTTGTGATTTAACCGGAAAAATGGCAATGGCAGGTTTTAATGTTTCTCACTCAAACGTTAAAACCAAGCGTAAGTTTTATCCCAACCTACAACTTCAGAAATTTTATATTCCTGAAGAAGACCGTTGGATAACACTGAAAGTATCTACTTCAGCAATCAAAACCATTAATAAAATTGGTATTACTGAGGCGATCAACCGTTTCGTGAAAAAAGGATATTTGTAAATAACATTGGTTGATGTGAATCAACCTTAAGATAAATAAAATGGCAAAAAAAGGTAACAGAGTACAAGTTATTCTAGAGTGTACAGAGCATAAAACTAGCGGCATGCCTGGTATGTCTAGATATATCTCTACTAAAAACCGTAAAAACACTACAGAGCGTTTGGAATTGAAAAAATTTAACCCTGTATTGAGAAAAGTAACGGTACACAAAGAAATTAAGTAATACATTTAGTATTTAAAAAATACAATCCATTAAATCATGGCAAAAAAGGTAGTTGCAACCCTTAAAACGGGCAAAGGAAAAGAATATTCGAAAGTTATTACAATGACTAAATCACCTAAAGGTGCTTATTCTTTCAAAGAAGTTATTGTTCACAACGATCACGTTCAGGATGCTATCGCTGCATCTAGAAAATAATTTTAATATTTAATCATATTAAAGCCGTCCCTTTTTATCGGGAGGGCTTTTTTTGTTTTGTTATACATTCGTATGGGTTTATTCGATTTTTTCAAGAAAAAAGAAACTGCGCCTGAAGCGCAAGAGGCTCTGGATAAGGGATTAGAAAAAACAAAAGAAGGTTTTTTTAGCAAGATCACAAAGGCAGTTGCCGGTAAATCGAGCATTGATGATGATGTGCTCGACAACCTGGAAGAAGTACTGGTGACCTCGGATGTGGGTGTAAGTACAACATTAAAAATCATTGAACGTATTGAGCAGCGCGTAGCGAAAGACAAGTACTTATCTACCACTGAACTGAATCACCTGCTGCGCGATGAGATCCAGCTGCTGCTGGCAGAGAACAACAGCAATGATTTCCGCCAGTTTGAATACGGACAGCACAAGCCTTATGTAATTATGGTAGTTGGTGTAAACGGTGTAGGCAAAACCACCACCATAGGCAAACTGGCACATAAACTGAAAGCGGAAAACCTTAAAGTTGTCTTAGGCGCCGCCGATACTTTCAGGGCTGCTGCTGTAGAACAGATTAAACTTTGGGGCGAACGGGTTGGTGTACGTGTAGTGGCACAGGCCATGGGGTCTGACCCCGCTTCGGTAGCCTATGATACCCTGCAATCGGCAGTAGCCAATGGCGAGGATGTGGTGATCATTGATACCGCCGGCCGTTTACACAATAAAGTGGGCCTGATGAACGAACTGGGGAAAATTAAAAATGTAATGCAAAAGGTGATCCCTTCTGCCCCACACGAAATACTGCTGGTACTGGATGGGTCGACCGGACAAAATGCCTTTGAGCAATGCAAACAGTTTACTGAAGCTACTGATGTAAATGCGCTGGCCATTACCAAACTGGATGGTACCGCAAAAGGCGGTGTAGTGATTGGGATTTCTGATCAGTTTAAAATTCCGGTAAAATACATAGGCGTAGGCGAAGGCATGAACGATCTGCAATTGTTTGATAAAAAAGCATTTGTTGACAGCCTGTTTAACTAATAAAAAGAATACCCAATATATAACATGAATACAAAAACACCGTCAAAGATAGTACCTGTTAAAAAACCTAAAATCAATGTAATTACATTGGGTTGTTCAAAAAACACCTACGATTCGGAAGTTTTAATGGGTCAGCTGCGCGGCAATAGCATGGATGTGGTGCATGAGGCCAATAAAATGGGTAAAGACGATATCGTAGTGATCAATACCTGCGGTTTTATTGACAATGCAAAACAGGAATCTATTGATACCATATTGCAATACAGTCAGCTTAAAGAAGAAGGAAAAGTGGGAAAGGTTATTGTAACCGGATGTTTATCGGAGCGTTATAAACCAGAACTGGAAGCTGAAATTACCAATGTTGATGCTTTTTTTGGCACCAACGATTTAAATAACCTGCTACACGCTTTAGGTGCAAACTATAAGCATGAGCTGATTGGCGAACGTTTACTGACTACGCCTTCCCATTTTGCCTATTTTAAAATAGCAGAAGGCTGTAACCGCCCCTGCTCTTTTTGCGCCATCCCGCTTATGCGGGGCAAGCACGTTTCGCGCGACATGCAGGAACTGGTAAATGAAGCTAAAATATTGGCTGCAGGGGGTACCAAAGAACTGATATTAATCGCACAGGACCTCACTTATTATGGCCTGGATATTTACGGTAAACGTAACCTGGATGAACTACTGCGCAGATTGTCTGATGTGAACGGTATTGAGTGGATCAGGTTGCAATACGCGTACCCTTCCGGTTTCCCAATGGAAATCCTGGATGCCATGAACGAACGCGAGAACATCTGCAAATACCTGGACATGCCTTTACAGCACATTACAGACAACATGTTGAAATCTATGCGCCGTGGCATTACCAAACAAAAAACCATAGACATTGTAAACCAGATCAGGGATAAGGTACCGGGCATTGCCATGCGTACCACCTTAATTTGCGGTTACCCGGGCGAAACGGAACAGGATTTTGAGGAAATGATGGATTGGGTGGAAGAAACCCGTTTTGACAGACTTGGCTGTTTCACTTATTCGCATGAAGAAAAAACCCATGCCCACAGTTTGGTGGATGATGTGCCTGATGAAATAAAACAGGAACGTGTAGACGCCATCATGGAACTGCAGCAGGGAATTTCGTACGACATCAACCAGGAAAAGGTTGGCAAAACCTATAAGGTGCTGGTTGACAGAAAAGAAGGCGACTTCTTTATCGGCCGTACTGAATTTGACTCGCCGGAGGTAGACAACGAAGTTTTAATTGATGCCAGCACGGGCTATGCCGCCAATGGCAGTTTTGTAAAGGTGAAGATTGACCGGGCGGAAGATTTTGATCTATATGGACAGATTGTAAAATAAAAGCCGCAAATTAAGAATTATGGTTTATTAACTTAAATTCGTGGCAATGCAGGCTAAATACATCTCTTATCAGGAAACAAACGCTTTCTCTGCCGTTGTACTCGATTACATCAGTGGAAATGATCAGTTAAAGGCATTTTACAGGTATAGCCCCAGCTTTGAGGGCTTTGCCCAGGCCATTGCCAATCGCAACTTTAAGGCCGACAGAGATCTGCTGGTGGAAACTTTACAAAGACAATATGCCAGTATAAAAACACCGGCAGCGGTGATCAAAAACATCGGACTGCTTAATGACAAAAAGACCTTTACCATTACAACCGGCCATCAGCTCAATATATTTACCGGCCCGTTGTATTTTATCTATAAAATTGTAACGGCCATAAATCTGGCGGCCGACTTAAAAGCAGAGTTTCCGGAATATAATTTTGTACCGGTTTACTGGATGGCTACTGAAGACCATGATTTTGAAGAGATCAACCATGTAAAAGTTGAGGACAAGATGCTGACCTGGAACAAACAGGCTGCTGGGGCAACGGGACGATTGGGTACTGCCGATATTGAGGACACCCTCATCGCTTACAAAGGTTATCTGGGCATTAGCGAAAACGGACTGTGCCTTTCTGACCGGGTAGACCATGCCTATACTGGTCATGAAAAACTGAGTGATGCCACCCGAGACCTGGTGAATGCCTTGTTTGGGAAATATGGCCTGGTTTGCATAGATGCTGATGACCACCGGCTTAAACAGGAGTTTGCAGAGATCATATATAAAGACATTACGGAGCAGCAGAGTTTTAAACTGATCAGTGAAAGTAATGCCGCACTGGAAGCCCTGGGCCATAAGCCGCAGGTAAACCCCAGAGAAATTAATTTCTTTTACATGACCGATAAACTGAGGGAACGGATTGTGGAAGAAGATGGACGGTATATCGTGATGAACACGGATATCAGTTTTGATCAGCATACACTTAAAACTGAAATTACAAATTTCCCTGAGCGTTTTAGTCCCAATGTAGTGATGCGCCCTGTGTACCAGGAAGTGATTTTACCCAATCTCGCTTATGTAGGTGGCGGAGCAGAACTTACTTACTGGTTACAGCTGAAAAATAACTTTGACCATTACCAGATAGATTTTCCTGTGCTTTTATTGCGCAACTCGGCCCTGGTGATCGATAAACGCAGCGAAACAAGGATGGAAATACTAGGTATCAGCCATAAAAACCTGTTCAGTAAAACTGAAACGCTTAAAAACGAATGGGTGAAGGCACATGTGAATTTGCAGCTTTCACTGGACGATGAGGAACGCGCTATACGGGCGGTGTTTGACCAGATCAAACTGAATGCCTATAAAATTGACAAGAGCCTTTCGCAATCTGCCGATGCGGCCAAAACCAAAGCACTCAAATTAATAGCCAGCCTGGAAAAGAAAATGCTGAGGGCAGAAAAGCGCAAGCATAAAACTTCACTGGCACAGATAGAAAATCTGAAAGAAAAACTTTTTCCGACCGGGGTATTGCAGGAAAGGGTATTGAATATTGCTCCCATGTTTGTGCTGTATGGCGATGATTTCATCGAATCGCTGATCAGCAGCTTCAAACCTCTTGACCATCAGTTCACTGTATTATTTGCCTGAATAACATGACATTTTACACCTTTACCGAGCAACATTTACGTCAGTTTACCGAAAATGTATTTATACAGATGGGTTGTCCGGATACCGACGCAAAACTGGCAGCCGATGTTTTACTGCGTTCTGATTTAAGGGGCATTGATTCGCATGGCGTAGCACGCTTAAGTGGTTATGTAAGGTTATGGGAAAAGAAACGCATCAATGCCCGGCCGGTTGTAAAAGTAGTGCACGAAACAGCCACTACGGCAACAGTTGATGGCGATAGTGGCCTGGGCCTGGTTGTAGCGCCTTTTGCCATGAAAATTGCGATAGAAAAAGCGCGGACTTATGGCAGCGGATGGGTTTCGGTAAAAAACTCCAATCATTTTGGTATAGCAGGCTACCATGCTTTAATGGCAGTAGAACAGGACATGATCGGTATCAGCATGACCAATGCCAGTCCGCTTGTAGCCCCTACCTATACTACAGAACGCCTGCTGGGCACCAACCCCATGTGCTATGCTTTTCCTGCCGGCAAATATCCACCGGTTGTGGTAGATATGGCTACTGCTGCAGCTGCAAACGGAAAACTGGAAATTGCACAAAGGGCAAATACAGTAATACCGGAAGGCTGGGTACAGGATGCAGCAGGAAAAACATCAGTAAACCCACACGAACTTAAGGCAGGTGGCTCACTCCTGCCCCTGGGCAGCGATAAAGATCATGGCAGTCATAAGGGCTATGGCCTGGGTGCAACGGTTGACATTTTATCTGCAGTGCTTTCAGGTGCCAATTATGGCCCCTGGGTGCCCCCTTTTGTAGCTTTTCTTGATCCGCCCAATGATCCTGTTGGCGAAGGCATCGGCCATTTTTTTGGCGCCATGCGTGTAGATGGTTTCAGACCGGCGCAGGATTTTAAAGAGCACCTGGACAATTGGGTTGCACGCTTTAAAAGTGCAGCGCCTATAGACCAGGAGAAACCCGTTATCATTCCCGGTGAACCGGAATATGCTGCGGAAAAGGAGCGCAAAAAAAACGGCATCCCTTTAATAGATGCCGTTGTAGATGATTTAAATGCACTTGCCCTTAAACTGGGCATTGCTGGTTTATCCTGATCTTAATGGATGCCCCTGAGTAACCTGCTCCACCTGATCTTGTGGAAGAATTTGGCGTTGCTATCAAAGCTCATCCAGATAAATAACGCTTTTCCCACAATATGGTCTTCCGGAACAAAGCCCCAATAACGTGAATCCAGGGAGTTGTGCCTGTTATCACCCATCATCCAGTAGTAATCCATTTTAAATGTATAAGTATCGGCAGGCTTTCCGTTGATCAGCCAGCCATTGCCCGATTTTTCCAGTTTATTGCCTTCATAAATGCGGATACTGCGCTCATAAAGTGGCATATTTACACTGTCTAGCTTCACCGTCCACCCTTTTTTAGGGATAACAATTGGCCCAAAGTTATCTACATTCCAGTTTCTGTTTTTATCAAAAGGAAAAATATCTGCTTCACGCTGTCCTTCCGGTTTTGACAGCTCTTTAACAGATTTAACAAAATCAAGTTTCCGCACCTGGTCCATCATCAGTTCAGAACCATTGAAATAACAGGTGGTCGGATCTACGCTGTTGATGTCATTGCTGATGTTAAAACCAATATCTTCGAAAACTGCGGGGTTCACATCAGGCGTTTTAAAGGTCACTTCATAAGAAAACTGTCCCGTAGGTTTCAGTTTTTCAGGTTTCCCGTTCACAGAAACCAGGCCTGCCTTCATGCTTACCGTATCACCGGCTATACCGATGCACCGTTTAATGTAGTTCTCTCTTTTATCGACCGGTCTGCTCACCACCGTATAACGGGTATTGATCTCTTTCCAGCCCTCACTTCTTACCATCTGGTAATAATCAATATCCTGTTGTTCCAGGGCAACCGTATCGCCCTGTGGATAGTTAAAAACAACTACATCATTTCTTTTGATATCAGACAATCCCGGTAACCTGCGGTATTTCCATTGCACCCCGTCCCAGTACGCCTTGGTGCCCGTTAAAGGCATGGTATGATGGGCAAAAGGAAAAGCAACAGGGGTCATAGGTATCCTTGCTCCATAATTTACTTTACTTACAAACAAAAAATCACCGATCAGTAAAGACCTTTCCATGGAACCGGTAGGGATGGTATAAGCTTCTATAAAAAAGACCCTGATGATGGTGGCGGCAACAACGGCAAAAACAATGGCATCCAGCCATTCACGGCTTCTTGTTTTTTTCTTTCTTGGCTTGTCTTCTTTAGTTTTTTGCCAGAATTTCCAACTCATATCTTGTTATTTAAAATTAAATATATCGGCTATGTTATAAAAGCCCTGTTTATTTTGTAACCATTCGGCGGCAACTACTGCACCCAATGCAAAACCTGCACGGTTATGGGCGGTATGCTTCAGTTCTATTTCATCCACTTCCGAACTGTAGAGTACGGTATGTGTACCCGGTACGTTTTCCATCCTGAGCGATTCGATCAGCAATTGCTCTTTTTTCACCACATCGTCAAACTGGGTACCTACCAGTTCATTTACCCACTCGGTCTTTCTGTCCATCTGCTCAATAATCCCTTCAGCAATGGTCATAGCGGTACCGCTTGGTGAGTCCAGCTTCTGGGTATGGTGGATTTCTTCTACCTGTACTTCATAGGCCGGATAGTCGTTCATCAGTTTCGCCATTACTTTATTGATATGGAAAAACAGGTTAACCCCTATGCTAAAGTTTGACCCGTAAAGGAGGGTATTGTTACTGCTCAAACACTCATTTTTTACTTCCTGCAGTTGCCCGTACCAGCCGGTGGTACCAACCACCACTGGCAGGTTGGCATCAAAGCAGGCGTAGATATTGCTCAAAGCTGCATCAGGGGCACTAAAATCGATGGCCACATCGGCCTTCGACAGGTTTTCCCTCGTTAAATCTTCTGTATTGTCAATATTGATCTTCAGGACCACTTCATGGCCCCTTTCCAGGGCAAAGCGCTCAATGATCTGTCCCATTTTACCGTAACCGAGTAAGGCTAATTTCATATATATCTTTTTTAGGTTAAGCAGCTGCCTGCGCAGTTTTCATCCTTCTATTTATTTAAAACGTTAAACTAAGCTTTATTCCGGGAGTAACCGGGTTAAAGCCATATATCGTATTGGTATTGATCAGGTCAGGTGTTACTTTTATCTGGCTTACATCGCCTACATCAAAGTTTGCCAGGCGCGCATCAATATAGGCTTCTACAATATTCAGTAAATATAAGCCTACATAAGAAAAAATAATAACCTGTTTGTTTCGGCGGTAAATATCTTTAGCCTGGGTAAGCCGGTCGGTAGGTGAACTCGCATAAGGGCTTCCCGGTGGCGACTGATTGTTATTTTTTGCTCTATATTCCAGCTCATCTAAAAAGATGCTGTACTTTTTGCTGTTGTCCATATAAGAAATGGTAAGCAGGGTTGCCCCGGTGTAAATACCGGCCACTTTTAAGCCCCTGTAAAAAGTAAAGCCATTGCGGATCTGGCCCAGTCCCGGCAGCATAGCCGACCTGATTGCAGCGCGGCGGCCAGCAATCTTACCCATGTTTACATAAGGCTTTATAGAATCTCCTCTGGAGGTCTGCAGTACTGTGCTATCCTTTTTTTTTGCCTCTGTTTTTTCCCTGGTTGCAGTCTTTTTGCCGGGCGCAATCTGGGCACTTGTGGTAAGACCAGCAAAAAACAACAGCACCGATAACAGCAGCAACTTATACATTACCAGTCAAGCAGCTCTAAGATCCTGTTCAGGTCGTCGTCGGACATAAAGGGGATTTCTATTGCCCCTTTGCCGTTCTCGCCTACCTTCAGCTTCACTTTTGTGGCAAATTTAGAAGCCAGGTCCTTCTGCAGCTTCTGATATTCGGCCGGTACTGATTTGGTTTTAAGCTGGAATTTTGGTTTTACTTCAACGCTGTTGATGCTCCTTACCAGTTCCTCTACTTTTCTAACCGAAAGTCCTTTATCAATAATTTCCTGGTGGATAAAAAGTTGTTTATCGGGCTGTTCTACATTGATCAGTGCACGGGCATGTCCCATAGATATTTTCTGGTCGCGGATAGAGATCTGGATGGCCGGGGGTAATTTCAGCAGGCGCAGGTAATTGGTTACTGTGGTCCGGTTTTTACCTACCCTTTCGCCAAGCTGCTCCTGTTTCAGGTTACATTCGTCCAGCATGCGCTGAAAGCTGAGGGCTACCTCTATCGCATTCAGGTTTTCGCGCTGTATGTTCTCAATCAGCGCCATTTCCAGCATCTGCTGGTCGTTTGCAAGCCGGATGTATGCTGGTATTTGTGTTAAGCCTGCCAGTTTAGAGGCACGCAGCCTGCGCTCACCCGAGATCAGCTGGTAGTGGTTGGCCGACTGCTTTCTAACTGTGATCGGCTGGATCAGTCCCTGCACCTTGATAGACTCCGACAGCTCATTTAAAGCCACCTGATCAAATTCAGTACGCGGCTGGTAAGGATTGGTCTCAATTTCGCTGATATTGATCAGGCCGATCCCGTTGTTACTACTGGTTTCCTGCCTGGTTTCGCTTACCGGGTTAACCCCATTATTTTTAGGTGGATTAGTCGATTCGCTATCATCTAAGAGCGCACTTAATCCTCTGCCTAAACCTGTTTTTCGCTGAAAAGATGTCATTAAAAATAATTATATAATTGCTGTGGTTACATCCTGCACTTCTTTAACCATTCCGTTTTTACGAACAATCTCGCGTGCAAGGTTCAGATAATTGATGGCCCCTTTGCAATTTGCATCGTGCATAATTACAGAAACACCATAACTTGGTGCTTCACTCAGGCGGGTATTACGTTGAATAATGGTTTCAAAAACCAATTCCTGAAAATGTGTCTTCACTTCTTCAACCACCTGGTTGGACAAGCGCAAACGTACATCATACATGGTCAGCAAAATACCCTCAATTTCCAGTTCAGGATTTAAACGGTTTTGTACAATTTTAATTGTGTTCAGGAGTTTACCCAAACCTTCAAGCGCAAAATATTCGCATTGTACAGGGATGATCACAGAATCTGCAGCTGTAAGTGCATTGATGGTGATGAGGCCCAGGGAAGGAGAACAGTCAATAATGATAAAATCATACTGATCTTTGATCTTTTCCAGTACAGCCTTCATTTTATACTCCCTGTTGTTCAGGTTGATCATCTCAATCTCGGCACCAACCAGGTCTATGTGCGCAGGCAACAGATCCAGGTTAGGAGTCTCTGTTTTTTGTATCGCTTCTGTAGGTTCGATATCGTTAATGATACACTCGTAAATGCTGTTCTTGATATTTCTTGGATCAAAACCAATACCGGAGGTAGAATTTGCCTGAGGATCTGCGTCAACCAATAATGTCCTGTATTCCAGTACGGCTAAACTTGCGGCTAAGTTTATAGATGATGTTGTTTTACCTACACCACCTTTTTGATTTGCCAATGCAATAATTTTACTCATTTATCTTTTTAATAATTTACCAATTATTTAATAAGGCTTTAATTTACGTTGAAGTAAATCTATAAAAAATGCTATTTTTGTAATGATTTAGGCATATTTTAACGATTAGCTAAGATACAAACTAAATGGCAAAATTAGTATTAATGCCATAAGTGTTTTACACATCTTATTAACAATTTATACATGGTAACCATCATATCGGGCACAAACAGGCCGGCAAGTAATACCTTAAAAGTTGCAAAATATTACCAGAAAACATTGGCAGAAAAAGGGTTACAAACCAACCTTTTTAATCTGGAAGACCTGCCGGAAAGCCTGATTGCGTCTGACCTTTATGGAAAAAGAAGTCCGGGTTTTGAGCCCATCCAGCAGCTGGTTACCCAAACCAGCAAATTTCTCTTTATTATACCCGAATACAACGGCAGCTTTCCCGGGGTTCTGAAAACGTTTATAGATGCCTGTAACTTTCCCGAGAGTTTTTATGATAAAAAAGCGGCTTTAGTGGGGCTTTCCTCTGGCAGGTATGGCAACATCAGGGGAATAGATCATTTTGGTGGGGTTTGCAGCTACCTGCATTTACATGTATTGCCCTTAAGGATCCACATTTCTGCCATTAAAACCGAATTTGATGAAAATGGCAACCTGTTTAAAGAAGATACTTTAAAATTTACAGGACAGCAGATGGACAAGTTTATTGCGTTTTAAAGCTCAGCCAGTCAATCCCTTCATTGCCAAACACAAAAGATCCCGGATGCAGCATTTCTGCAATGTCTTCCAGTAATGCTACCAGGTCCCTGGCATCGTCAAAATCCAGGTCAAGCCCGTTCATCAGGTAAACCTGGTTATAAGCCACAGCAGGCCATGTATTTTGCAGTAGTGCAGGTACAATACCCATCAGTTCCAGCATGGTGCGCCCCTTTTCCATATAGATGACCACTTTTGCGGTATCGGTAAAATCGTGCAGCAGCCCCCCGGCATCTACAATCACTTCTTCCAGCGCATAATTTAATTTGTTATGTGTATCCAGACAGGCTACAGGTACCTTTTCCATAAACTTTATTTTATGCTGGATTATATCTACCCTTTCCTGAAGATCTTCTCTTAAAGTCTCATCTTTAACTTTATTTATAACCGCATTTAAAAAAGACATATAGATTTATTTATTACTTTGTACAAAATTACTATTCCTGAACTGATGCGCCGTATTCTAAGCAATATTTTTTCTTTGCTGCTCATTTTAACTTTTGCAGCATGTAAAAACCAATCTTCCAATGCAGAAAAAAAGGTTTTTAGCATGAACCTTGATCAAAATGTAACATCCCTTGATCCCGCTTTTGCGCGCAACCAGAATGCCATCTGGATGATCAACCAGATTTTTAACGGACTGGTACAGATTGACAGTTCCTTAAATACCTTGCCCTGTATTGCTAAAACATGGGAAATTTCGAAAGACGGCTTAACCTACACCTTTCACCTCCGCAATGATGTTTATTTTCATGACGACCCGATTTTTCCGGGTGGCAAAGGCCGTAAAGCTGTTGCAGCAGATTTCAGATACAGCTTTTACAGGCTTATAGACCCAAAAGTGGCTTCATCCGGGGGATGGATCTTCAGCGATAAGGTAAAAGACATCAATAGCTTTATTGCGGTAAATGACACGACTTTCCAGGTAAAACTCATGAAGCCTTTTCCTGCTTTTATGAACCTGCTCACTACGCAGTACTGCTCAGTGGTTCCGAAAGAAATTGTAGAGCATTATGGTAAGGATTTCCGTAGTCACCCTATAGGCACGGGTCCGTTTAAATTCAAGTACTGGAAAGAGGATGAGATACTGGTGATGTTAAAAAACGAACATTACTGGGAAAAAGAAGGCGACCGGCAATTGCCCTACCTGGATGCGGTAAAAGTTACTTTTATTAGCGACAAGCAGAGTGCCTTCATGAATTTCATTAAAAAGGACCTGGATTATTTTGATAAGGTTGATGGCAGCTACCGGGACGATATTTTAACCAAAAGCGGAAAAATGACCAGTAAGTACAAAGGCAAATTCAAGCTCAGAAAAGGCCCTTATCTGTGCACAGAATACGTAGGTATCCTGGTAGACACCTCGAAGGCCATTGCTAAAAATTCGCCCTTAAAATATAAAAAGGTAAGACAGGCCATTAATTATGCGATTGATAAACCCAAGCTGATCAAATATTTAAGGAACAGCATCGGCATGCCGGCCACCTCTGGATTTATCCCGCATGGCATGCCTGGTTTTGACAGTACAGCGGTTAAAGGTTACCATTACGAACCGCAAAAAGCAGCCCGCCTACTGGCCGAAGCTGGTTTCCCGAACGGAAAGGGTATGCCGCAGATTACCCTCAGCACTTCTACCACTTATAAAGACCTGATCGAATTTATTCAGGGGGAGCTAAGTGCCATAGGCATCAATGTAAAGGTTGATGTAAGCCCAAGTGCCAGTCTGCGCGACCTGATCTCAAAAAATGGGGTAAACTTTTTCAGGGGCTCCTGGATTGCCGATTATCCGGATGGCGAGAACTACCTGGCCATGTTCTATTACAGGAACAAAGTACCGAACGGCCCCAATTATACAGGTTATTTTAACGATGAGTTTGACCGTCTTTTTGAACAGAGCTATTACGAAAGCGACAACCAAAAGCGTTACCTGCTGTATCAGAAAATGGATAGAATGATCGTAGAATATGCCAACGTAGTGCCGATACTCTACGATCAATCGCTTGTGATGACACAGAACAATATCAGTGGCCTGCAGATGAATGCGTTAAACCTGATGATATTGAAGACTGTCAGGAAGGAAAATTAAGCGGTTATTTTAGTCCGCCACCACCCATTTGCCCAGCACCCTGCTGCTCGTCTTTCTTAAGGTCGTCGTTGTTGATCCCCTTTTTCTTTTTAGACTGGGCATTGTAGTTTATTTTTCCAAAATTATAACTGAAGTTCAACCCAAAGGAACGCAAAGGATAATGGATATCGGTGCGCTGGATAGCATTGGCGGTGGTATTGGTAGTTTTGATGTTCAGATCGCGGTTAATCGGGTTCAGCACATTTAATCCTATCGTAGCTTTTTTCTTCAGGATTTCCTTTTTAACCGCTCCTCCATAAAAATACATCATATCGGTTTTTCCCTGGAAGGTCCGTTTTGGTGCATTCAGCACACCCCATAGCTCGGTGCTCCAGCCACCAGGCAGCGCATAAGCAGAACGGGCAAAAGCAGTATAATTTAAAAAGGTACCGGTATTTATATTGTTCTCTGCATTGTTAATTTCGTAGGTGTTTAGCCCCAGGTTGGCCATTAAGGTCCATTTCGGTTTAGGGTTATAAGAACCGAATACGTTAAAACCGTAAGACTGACTGGTACCCACATTGATATAGGTAGTCAGGTTTTTACTTATGCCATTGTCAACAATTGGCCTTATGGCACTTTCTATTACATTCTGTGTATTGCGGTAAAACATCGAAACGTTAATTACAGAACCTTTTATAAAAGTGGAATAACCCAGCTCTATGTTATCCGAAAGTTCGGGCGACAGCTTCGGGTTTCCTTCCATAGGGTTAAACACATCACTTTCATTTCTGAAGGGATTCAGATAAAACAGGCTGGGTCTTTGCACCCTACGGTTATAACTCAGCTTCAGGGTGGTCATAGCTTTTAAGGTCTGCGAGATCACCATACTAGGAAACAGGTTAAAATAATCGTTGTCAAAATTAAACGTATTACCTGCCAGTCCACCTATTTTGGTATATTCTGCCCTTAAGCCGGCCTTAACCGTAATTTTCTTGCTCAGTTTAAAACCCATCACCCCGTAAGCCGCAGCCACATTCTGGTCATAATCAAAATCCTGTGCCGACTGGTCATAATCGCTGATGATGTTCCTGAAGATCCCTTTTAAGCCTGTTTCAAGAGTAGTTGTTTTGCTAAAAGGATAGGTATAATCGGTTTGAAGGGTATACTCATTGTTTTTACCTGTGTTATGGCCAAGTATCACCACATCAGGAATCCCTGCGCTGGTAAATCTGTTGGTAAAATCACTACCATTGCGACCGGTCGACAATTGTGCAGATACGCTAAACTCTTCTCCTTCTTTTTTACTTGTTTTACGGTAGTCTACGTTCCAGTCAAGGTTATTAAAACTCATGTCCATATCCCTGAAATTGGTAGAAGCAATGCCATTTCTCAGGATGTCTGAACTGCCGGGCCCTCCATTAGAGAAACGGTTCATTTTTACCGTGGTACTGAAGTTGTTATAGGCATTCACATCATAATCCAGGCCAAAGCTCCCATTGTAACCTACCCTCGACCATTTGGAATAACCATCCTGTAATACCGTATTGGTAACCCCATCTATAGTGGCACTGTTAAAAGTAACCACCTTTGAATTTTGCGGGTAGGCCTGGTTTAACCCCAGATTTCCATTTACGGATAAACGCCCGGTTTTGGCATTCAAACTAAAGTTTCCATTATTGGAACGCGTACCTACGGTAGTATTTATACTTCCGCTAACTCCTTCGGCGGTTTTCTTTTTGGTAATGATGTTGATGATCCCACCCGAACCTTCAGCATCGTATTTCGCAGAGGGGCTGGTAATCACCTCTACACTTTTGATCTGCTCTGCAGGGATCATTTTTAGCGCATCGGCCACACTATTGGCCATAGTTCCCGATGGCTTACCATTGATCAGTACCCGCACGGAACTTCCCCTCAGCTGCACATTCCCGTTAATATCAACCGAAAGCATTGGAACTTTGCGCATCACATCGGTCGCATCGCCGCCGGCATTGGTAATGTCCTGCTCGGCATTATAGACCAGTTTGTCTACTTTATTTTCTATCAGTGCTTTCTGCCCTGTAATCTCTACTTCCTTTAAATTACCTGCAATAGGGCTGATGTAAATTATCCCTGTATTGTGGTCTGGTTTTTCTGGCGTGGTTTTCACATTCAACGTCCTGGTCTTATAGCCCATAAAGCCGACCGTCAGTTTATATTCGTCGGGTACAACATTTTGCAATACTACCTTTCCTTTCGCATCGGTAACTCCACCGTTAACAGATTTATTGTCCTTCACCTTAATCAGGGAAATACTGGCATAGTCGACAGGCTTTTTAGTCAGAGAATCCATGATTATAGCCGTAATGCGACCGGTAACCGTAGATGTTGTACCGCCGCCCAGTGAAAATTGCGCGCTGGCATTAAAAGCAGTTGCTAAAAATATAAATAGTAAAATGATTGGTTTCTTATAAGTTTTCATACTACAATTAGTTGACGAAAGATAAAGATTGTTACAGCTCATCCGAAAATTCATTATAATGGGAAACTATCCAAACACTTACTGGTGCAGGCCACCGTTTTTAAACAGGTCGTAAGCCGTTTGATAATTGGCCATGGCCTGCTCAATAACCGTTCTGGACAATGGATTGGGTACCTGTTCATTGTTCTCCCGGTGATAAATAAAGGTCTCGGTTTTTTGCTGTGGCCCCAATATAACCAGGCTGTCCTGCTTTAAATATCCCAGCTGTTGGTAGGTACCTAATACAGCACGGGGCTGGTAGCCTGGTTCTAAAACATTCTGACCATACAGGTTACTCTCGTAATTCCAGCCCAGCAGGTCGAACAAAGTGGGGTACAGGTCTATCTGCGAGCAAAGCTGATCAATTGCTACTTTACCTTTTACCGGCAGGTTCAGTACAATACAGGGAATGTGATATTTACTGATGTCGATCTCATTTTTTCCCGCACTGGCCGCACAATGGTCGGCCACAATAATCACCACTGTATTTTTAAACCAGGCTTTCTTCTGCATCTTTTTCAAAAAGTCGCCTATAGCAAAATCTGTATACCGCACTGCGGCCTCCCTGTTCTTCACTTTGGCCTCAATTTTACCATCAGGAAAGGTAAAAGGTCTGTGGTTAGAGGTGGTCATTACAAAATTGTAGAAAGGCTTACCATTCTGGTAATCTTGGTCGGCACCCCTTATCACGGCATCAAATAGATCGCCATCACATATTCCCCATGCATTTTCAAAGGTTACCTGTTTATCCTGAATGATGGTCCTTTTGGTCAGGTAACTCTCGCCTACCTTAATGTTCCTGCCCCTGTCGGTAATGTCAAAACCATTACTGCCAAAATACTCATTCATGTTATCGAAATAACCATCGCCACCATAATAGAAAGTCCGGGTATAACCTGCCTGTTGAAAAATATAACCAACAGTACACAGGTTTTCATTTTTACTTCGCCTTACAATACTGCTTCCCGGTGTTGGAGGAATAGCAAGCGAGAGGGCTTCCATTCCCCTTACGGTACGGGTGCCCGTTGCAAACATATTGTTAAATACCAGGTTGTGTTGCGACAGCGAATCCAGTACCGGGGTTAAATGCTGTGTATTGCCAAAATGCCCAAGAAAATCTGCACTCAAGCTCTCCACCGTAATCATGATCACATTGGGTTTATACAAGGGTTTGTCACTCTTAACTGTTCTTTTTATCGAATGGCCTGTACTGACAAATGCACTGTGCCGATCCTGCAGCTGTTTTCGCATCAGGGCAAAAGCTTTATCGTCAGGAAGCAAGGCATAAAAATCCTTATAATTAAGTTCATTGTTTTTAAAGGCTGCAAAAATGGAGTAGATACCTGCTTTTGAAAGCTCGTTCTGGTAACGATTGGTACCAGATTCTGCAAAAGAATTGCTGAGCACCAGCGGATAAATGATGGTTGCCAGCAATAAAACACCAGATATTGCTATTCTTTGTTTAAATGGCATGGCCGACTGAAAGGTATACCGGAAGACCTTCTTTTTGGTAAACAACCAGAACACCAATACCACCAGCAGCAATATCCCGCTGATCAGTAATGGCAAAGGATACGATTCAATGATGTTATTGATTACTTCGGTAGTGTAAATGAGGTAATCTACAGCAATAAAGTTAAACCTGCTCTCAAATTCCTGCCAAAAAGTAAGTTCGGCAAAAAAAGAAAAGAAAGAAATGAGCAAGATGATAAAAAGCCCCGCATAAGTAAGGACCTTATTTGCTATGGAATTGGCCCATTTACGTGGCAGAAAAAGCAGGTACAGGTTATACAAGCCTGTTAAAAACAAACCTACAGCCAGGTCATAAACAAAGCCCAGCAGGTAAATCTGAATTACGCCTAAAATAGTAAAATCTGCTTTTCCAATTGAGATAAAGAGCAATACAGTCCTGATCAGGAAAGAGCTAAAAATAAAGACAAGTAGAAAAGAGAACAAGCTGCTATACCTGCCTTTAAATAATTTGTTCAGCATATCTGGTTAATTTAAGCCTGCAAATGTAAGCTTCAATTCTGTTTAAATACTGAACTTAGTCATTTTTTTCTGACAAAACTGTTTTTACTTAGAAAACCCGGAAATAAAGAACCCGGGCCAGTTATATTTGCTGAACCAGGTGCGCTGTTTAATCAAAAAAACGCTGAAAGCTGCGCTCTTAGATCACAATATTGACAATCCTGCCCTTCACTACAATTACTTTTTTAGGTGCCTTACCTTCCAGATATTTCTGCACATCTTCATTGGCCAAAACGGTTTCTTCTACTTCTTTAGCCTCTAAAGTAAGGCTCATGCTCAGGTTTAAACGGGTTTTACCATTTACCGAAACAGGGTAACTGAACTCATCTTCAACCAGGTAAGCCGGATTAAAGGTTGGATATGGTGTATAGGACAAGCTGCCAGCCTCATTGCCCAGCAACATCCAAAGCTCTTCACATATATGTGGTGCATAAGGTGAAAGTACCACCACCAGGTCTTCCAGCACCTGACGGTTTTTACATTTCAGATCAGTCAGCTCGTTCACTGCAATCATAAAGCTGGAAACAGAGGTATTGAAAGAGAACCTTTCAACATCATCCTGCACCTTTTTAATGATTTTGTGCAGGGCTTTTAGTTCCGCTTTAGAGGGCACCGAATCGTTTACATGAAATGTCCATGCTTCATTATGGAACAGGCGCCAAAACTTACGCAGGAATTTAAATACCCCTTCAATGCCATTGGTATTCCATGGTTTGCTCTGTTCAAGCGGCCCCAGAAACATTTCATACATGCGTAAGGTATCAGCACCGTAACTCTCTATCAGCACATCAGGGTTTACCACGTTAAACTTGGATTTGGACATCTTCTCTACTTCAACACCACAGATGTATCTGCCATTCTCCAAAATAAATTCTGCATCTGCAAATTCGGGTCTGAACAGCTTAAACTGCTCAATGTTCAGGACCTCATTGTCTACAATATTCACATCTACATGCAATGCCGATGTTTTATAATCTTTTCTTAAGCCATAGGAAACCAGCTTATTTGTACCCCTTCCCTCTTCATCAATTACCCGGTATACAAAGTTGCTCCTGCCCTGGATCATACCCTGGTTAATCAGCTTTTTGAAAGGCTCTTCTTCCTGCACGTAGCCCAGATCTTTTAAAAACTTGTTCCAGAAACGACTGTACAGCAGGTGGCCTGTAGCATGTTCAGCTCCGCCGATATACAGGTCGACATCCTTCCAGTATTTAATGGCTTCTGCTGAAGCAAAATCCGAATCATTTTTTGCATCCATATAACGGTACCAATACCAGCTGGATCCAGCCCAGCCGGGCATGGTGCTCAGCTCGTACTCGTATTCATCCTCATATTTCCAATCCTCGGCTCTGCCCAATGGTGGCTCGCCTGTCTCTGTAGGCAAATACTTATCAATTTCGGGCAGCAATAAAGGCAGTTCTTCTGCTTTAATTAAATAGGGCAGGCCATCTTTAAAATATACCGGGATTGGCTCGCCCCAATAGCGCTGGCGACCAAATATCGCGTCGCGCATGCGGTAATTTATTTTCGCTTTACCTTGCCCCTGCTCTTCCAGCCAGGCATTTAAAGTAGCCGTAGCCTCCGTATAATTCATTCCGTTAATGAAACCGGAATTGATGTATTTTCCGTCTTTAGTAGCATCGGCCTGATGCTCAATATCCTGTTGTGCATCCAGGATCTGCACAATTGGCAGGTTAAAATGCGTAGCAAACAACCAGTCGCGCTGGTCGCCGCTCGGCACACCCATTACCGCACCGGTTCCATAACCAGCAAGCACATAATCGGCAATCCACAGCTGGATGCGCTCACCGCTTACCGGGTTAATCACATAACTTCCTGTAAAAGCACCCGATACGGTTTTGGTATCGGCCATACGGTCCAGTTCAGATTTCTTTTTGGTCTGGGCGATATAACTGTTCACCGCATCAAGTTGTCCGGGCGTAGTTAAGGCCGCCACCAGCTCATGTTCAGGCGCCAGTACCAGGTACGAAACTCCGAAAATGGTATCTACGCGGGTAGTAAAAACTTCAATGGCATCTACACCAGCAGGCAATGCTTTGCTGACTGCAGCTTCAATTTTAAACTTCACAGCGGCACCGATACTTTTACCTATCCAGTTGCGCTGCATCTCTTTAACCGGCTCAGGCCAGTCTATCGTATTTAAACCCTGCAGCAAACGCTCTGCATAAGCAGAGATCCGCATGCTCCATTGCATCATCTTTTTCTGTTCTACCGGATGCCCTCCACGCTCAGAAAAACCATCTTTTACTTCGTCATTGGCCAGCACTGTACCCAATGCAGCACACCAGTTTACAGTGCTTTCCTTTAAATAAGTGAGTCGGTATTTTAACAGTTCTTCCTGTTTTTCCTCATCAGTCATAACAGCCCAGTCGCTCGGCATAAAGGTCTTTGTGTCTTCATCACAAACAGCTTTTACGTCGGCACTGCCCGAGGCATTAAATTTTTCTATCAGCGTGGTTATATCTTCTGCCCTGTCCGTTTCCAGGTTATACCAGGAGTTAAACAATTGCATAAAAATCCACTGTGTCCATTTATAATATTCCGGATCACTGGTACGCACTTCCCTGCTCCAGTCGAAAGAAAATCCAAGCCCATCCAGCTGTTTACGGTAAGTATTGATATTGGCTTCAGTTGTTAATGCAGGATGCTGCCCGGTCTGTATTGCATACTGTTCGGCCGGCAACCCAAAAGAATCATAACCCATGGGATGCAGCACATTAAAGCCCTTTAACCTTTTATACCTTGAAAAGATATCGGAGGCAATATATCCCAGCGGATGACCAACATGTAACCCGGCCCCTGAGGGGTAAGGAAACATATCCAATACATAAAACTTAGGTTTATTACTGGCATCAGCTGCCTTAAATGTTTTATGCTGCGCCCAGAATTTCTGCCACTTTTGTTCTATCTCTTTAAATTGGTAATCCATTATTGCTGTTCCTTTTTGTAGCGCGAAAATAAAGAAATAAAGGTTGTTAGCGAAACGGTTTTACAAAATAAGCCTTTGCAGGCTGCCTTCAGAAAAAGAGGTTCCTGATTTTACCAAACAGGAAATGTCTGGGCGTCTTGTTTTCCGGTGCATTGTAAATGCTGTGCCTGCCCGAAATAAAAAAGGAAACGGTACAGGCAATGGCTACATATATGCCGCAGGAAAGACCAAACAGTTCCATGGCCATTAGGCAACAGGCCAGCGGTGTTTTAGCTGCACCGGCAAAAACAGCTACAAAGCCCATTCCGGCAAGCAGGCCGACAGGGAGTGGAAGAAATACAGATAAGGCACTCCCCAAAGTGGCACCAATAAAAAAGAGCGGGGTAACCTCGCCACCTTTAAAACCCGAACCCAGGGTGATGGCCGTGAACAGGATTTTTAAGGCAAAATCAGAACCCTGGCTTGCTGTATTGAAGGAGTCCAGTATTGCAGGAATGCCAAGGCCTGCAAATTTATAGGTGCCGGGCAGTAAAAAAAGCAGCAACACCAGCACTCCACCCGCAAAAGGTCGTAAAGGCGGGTAACTGATCTTTTTAAACCCATGTGAAAAACCTTCTGTCAGCTTTACAAAAGCAATGGCGGCCAGTCCGAATGCCAGACCGGCGATCACGCTGTAGGCAATGCCCCTGAACGTTAAGGGCAATATAAGCGCTATACTGTAATGCGTATGGCCTACACCCCAGAGTTCAGTAACATAAGCCCCGATAAAAGCTGTGGCTATTGCCGGCAAAATTGCTTTTACAGGTATTTTTCCAAGCAACAGCACTTCTATCCCAAAAACAATTCCGGCCAGGGGAGTTCCAAAAACCGAGGCAAAACCCGCACTTAAACCTGCAATCAGTAAAATGGTCCTTTCGGCAGCATTCAATTTAAAAGGCTTGTGCAGCTGATCGGCGGTAGCTGCGGCCATTTGTAAGGCCGTGCCCTCTCTGCCTGCAGATCCGCCAAACAGATGGGTAACCACTGTTCCGGTCAGCACCAACGGCACCATTTTAAAAGGGATTATAGCTGCAGGGTTGTGTACCGTATCAAATATGATGTTATTTCCTCTTTCCACCTCTTTTCCCTTATGGTGGTATACAAACCCGATAACCAGACCCGCAAAAGGTAACAGATACAGCATCCAGGTATGGTTGTCCCTGAAAATGGTAACCAGGTTTAAAGCCGCCAGAAACAGGGCCGATAATGTGCCTGCAGCCACCCCAACAATCAGGATTAAAACCAGCCATTTAAAACCATAAGCAATAAAAGAAGCCTTAACTGTTGTTTTAGCCATAAATTATATCATACCACGGGTTAAATGGCTCATGGCAAATATAAAAGATTTTAAAGCAACCAGCCCGTTATCTGGTCAGGTAGTATTTTTCTGTAGTTTTTACAGTTGCACCCTCTACGTTGGCAGTAAATTCCAGTTTATTGGCGGTAAGGGTATTCACCTGTGCGGTATACAATTTGCCACCGTAACTAATGTTTAAGCCGGTTCCTTGCAGCACGGCATAAGTTCCGATGTAGTTATTGCCTTTCAGGTTTACCACTACTTCGTCCTCTTCATTGTTACGAAACTCTAAGTAATCTGATGAAACACCGGTATAGGTGACCAGTTCGGCCCCGGCAACACTGGTCTCAATTTTGGCCACCTGCCACTTGCCGGTCATATTTTTCTTATTGCTGGTATCTTCATCTTTCTGGCAGGCGCTGATGCCGGTAACAATCAATAATAAAGTAAGCGCGAAAGTAATTTGTTTTCTCATAGGGATAAGATTTAGGGTTATTTCATTCCGGTTTAAAACTTTTTTAACCGTAGTTAATTAGAACTGTAACGGAAAAAAAATGTTTTGGTACAAAAATGTTACACAAAATCTACCCACAACAATTACGGATATAGGAGATACTTCGCCCGTATAGCCTTAAACTTCTGCAATCCAGGCTCCCAGCTTTTTCTGATGTCAGCTTCCGATACTCCGGCTATGATCTGTTTTCTTAATTGATCGGTACCTATGCGCAGATCAAAGGGAGATACACCTGTACTGGCTCTTTCCTGACCAAAAAAGCGGGCTTTATCCGGATAAGCATTGTACAATTCAATTAACCACGATAAATTAATCTGGCGGCTCTTCCGAAGCTTGCTGATATCATAATTGCGAAGGTCAAGGCCATAGCAAACGGAGTCTTTGTGATTTGGCCGCTCACTCATTCCGGGAATACTTACCGGTTTGTAGGAAAATGAATACTTGCCTTTCAATGCAGGTGCTCCCAATATAGTAAATGGCATATAAGTTCCCCGGCCTTCATTGATCGCTGTTCCCTCAAACATACATAAGCTCGGGAAAAGCATTACAGCCTGCTGGGTATTTAAATTTGGTGAAGGATGTATGGGTAATACATAAGACATGTCATGGTTATAGTTGGCAACTTTTATAATCTTTATGCTGCATCTTTCTTTCAGGTATCCCTCGCCGTTAAGGTATTGTGCAAACTCACCGATAGTCATGCCATGCGTCATGGGTGTATAATGAATCCCTATGGCAGATTTAAATTTATCATCAGTCATTACCGGGCCGTCTACTACATATGCATTAGGATTAGGTCTGTCAAGAATCAGCAGTTCTTTGTTGTTTTCTGCACAGGCTTCCATCACATACTCAAGTGTATTGATATTGGTATAATAGCGACAGCCCACATCCTGAATATCAAAAACCATAAGGTCGATATCCGCCAGCTGTTCTTTTGTTGGCTTCTCGTTTTTGCCGTATAAAGAGATGATAGGAATGCCGGTTTTCGCATCTATCTCGTTGTTTACCACGGCTCCATTACTGGCATTGCCCCTAAAACCATGTTCAGGTCCAAACACTTTTACAATTTTAATTCCAAGGCTCTTTAAACTATCTACGCTGCTTTTTTTGCCGATAATGGAACTCTGATTTGCAACCAGGCCAATTCGTTTTCCTTTTAGATAAGGCAAATATTTTTCAGTCTGGTCGGCACCTGTGACAATTCCCGACTTTTTGGATGTACCTTGCTTTGACGATGCAATTTGTGCGGTAGATTTGATGTTGCTGATCGCCAGAAGCGTTAAAAAAAGTAAGGAAGTAAATTTCATCATTTTTAGAAGGGTTAAATTTCTATATTATCAATTAGTACTATGCAGGATGCCTCCAAACCGCAGGGTCTAAATTAGTAAATTTAACCAAAGTATCATATAGCTTGGGTGACAAGCAGGTTCAGCATTTCTTCCTTCTGTGGGATTAGTTACATTACCAATTAAAATATTGAACGTGATATTTAAATACGATTCTCAAAGCGACAGGAACACTATGGCCCGAAAATCGGTGTTATTTATTCAATTTATTCATTTACAAGTAAGGCATGTTTTTTTGCATAGCTGTAATTATATTGGTAATTTAACGAAATACATCCCTAATGTAGCATTTCATGAATAATACAAGCATTGCAGATAAAAAATTAGCAGAAATACAGAAGATCCTGGAAATTAGTCCGATGGGTGCTTTTCAGGCTGATACAGTAGGTAATTGTTTGTTTCTAAACCGGCAATGGGAAAATATCTCAGGATTAAGTGTGGAGGAATCGCTTGGGAAAGGTTGGATGAGCATCGTTTATGAGGATGACATTGTGCTTATAAACAATCTGTTAAAGGATGTGATGGCGGAAGGAAAAGAAATATTCGATTTTGTTTATCGGATTCATCATCCTTCTGAAGGACTACGCCAGCTTAAAGTGAACGCGAAATTTATTTTTGATGACTATGGTGTTATTTCCTACTACATCGGTTTTTTAGAGGACATCACAGATCGCACCCAAAGCGAACTGGCGTTTCAGGAAATCAAACAAAACCTGGAGCGCAGCAACCTGATTCTGGATGTGAGTCAGGAATTGAGTACCACGGGTGGCTGGGAATTTAATTTACTGACAGGAGAAGTGTTCTGGACAAAGCAGGTTTATGAAATTAATGGCGTTGATGAGCAGACTTTTGTTCCTACTTTTGAAGGCGTACTTTCGCGCTACGAAGAAGGTTATGCCCAGATAATGGAACAACAAGTAAAAGAGGCGATTGAAAAGCAAATACCTTACGATCTTGAACTCAGACTATGTACGCCTGCTGGTGTAAGAAAATGGGTTAGGGCCGTTGGTACACCCATTGTAGCAGACAATAAGGTGGTGGTGTTAAGAGGAGCCATTACAGACATTACCCAAAAGAAGGAGATTGAATTGGAACTACTTCGGGCAAAGGATATTGCCGAACATTCGGCAAAGGCAAAAACGGATTTTCTTTCGGTAATGAGTCATGAAATCCGCACACCTTTAAATGGAATTATTGGTATTGCCAATTTGTTGAAACTTAAACATACCATGGACCAGGAAGAGTATGTGCGTAGCCTGATCTTTTCGGCCGACCATCTGCTGCAGCTCATTAATGATATCCTGGACCTTACCAAAATAGAAAGTGATAAGCTGGAACTGGTTTTGGCAGAAGTGAACATTTTTGAGCTGGTAAGGAATATCAAAAATCAGTTTAAATCGCTGGCCGAGGCTAAAGGCATTGTGGTGAAAAGCTTTATTGATGATGATATTCCACAAAGACTGATTGCCGATCCGGTAAGGCTTGGGCAGATTTTGAACAACCTGATCAGCAATGCTATTAAATTTACAGAAAGTGGAGCGGTGACCATTACATTGAGCCTTGTGGCATTGACAGCTAACAAAGCTAATGTACATTTTTCTGTAAAAGATACCGGAATGGGTATTCCGGAGGAGTTACATGAAACCATTTTTGAAAGCTTTAAGCAAGTACAACAGGATGTGCACCGTAAACATACGGGAACAGGTTTAGGTTTGGCAATTACCCAGAAATTGGTGGAACTACACGATGGGCGCATTTTGCTTAAAAGTACAGCCGGCCAAGGAACAGAATTTTATTTTGAACTGAATTTTGATTTAGCTACTGACGAGAATTCGCCAGGGACTTTCAGGCCTGGGCCTGAAATTACGGTATACGAAGGTAGGTTAAAAGGTTTGCGCATTTTATTTGTCGAAGACAACCCAATTAATGTAATGGTGGCTAAAAACCAGCTGGAATACTTCGGCAGCGTACCAGACTGTGCTTATAATGGAAAGGAAGCCCTTGCGTTGTTAAATGACAACCAGTATGATGTGGCCTTGCTGGACCTGCATATGCCCGAAATTGATGGTTATGCTTTGGCGGATCTTATACAGCAGCAGTACCCCGGAATACACATTGTTATTTTTACTGCCGATATTATGACAGAGGTGAAATTGAAGCTGGCTAAAATGCATATTTTTGACATTCTGAATAAACCTTTTTCACCCGAAAGAATGTTTGAAGTGTTATACAATGTAGCTAAGAACCGGGGTGTTTTAATATGATATAGCAACATTGATGGGAACTTAAAAAAGCATGTAAATAGAAGACAAGAAGCGATTCAAAAGTAGCTTACTTCTTTATTCAAGAAACAGAAAGAGACCTGAACGACATGTGGAAATTTGAAGATGGCCTCTTTGGAACTTTAATTCTTCGAAGCTGTTGCTTTCAGGAATGCGGCAAATTCATCCGACACAGCAGCTGGTTTAAACTTCAGTTTGGTTGGATCTCCCTTCAACAAATGCTTGTACCATACCAAACCTGCCAGATAGCACCCTGCTTCATTTGCATGATTGGGATCAAACTGTAGTTTCTTGTCTTTCCCCCAGCTATAGCCTACATTGATCGAGTTTTGCTGTGAAGGCAGTGCAGGATAAACAGGGTTAGCATAATCAAATGCAGTATCTTTTTTAAAACCCCATTTGCTGTCGGTGGCAACCTGATAAAAAGCATCACCGGATGGGATAATTGGCAAATTACCGAGGTTCTTTGCCATAAGGTGATAGGCTGCCCTCGATTTTTCCCACATTTCTCTATTGTTTTCTGCACGTTTTTCTGAAGCTATCATTCCCCAGTTTACTGCATCTGCGCGGTAGGCCCAGGTTTGATGAACAAATACCTTCGCATCTGGCTGATACTTTTTAACCAGGTCATAAATTTTCGTTGCATAGGGCTGGTAAGTGCCTTCATCACCAGACAATAAAGAATATTGCTGCATGGTCACGATATCCCACTTTTGTGATTGCAACAGCTGTCTTAGTGATTGACCTTTATAAGCCTTACCCCTGTTGGTATCGATGTCATTTACCAAAACCGAATCCCAGTGGCGTTTTAAAGAGCAACCGCCCATTTCTGCCCTGCCTAAAACCAATTTTACATGCGCTTCTTCGGCCATTTGAGGCAAATAACGCGAGGCATTCTGTGAAAAACTATTGCCAATCAGCAATACTTTTAAAGTTTTGCCGGCCTGCTGTGCATTCAGTTGTAAACACATGGTTAATGCCAGTACTATAACAAGTTTGGTTTTGATTAAAATTTTCATCTATTTATAATTTTATACTCAGTTGAGCTAAAACAGCTCAGTGGTTTACCAGGGCTAATATTAGTCAATAAGTCCGAAAAAAAAAATTCAGGTCAATCAAATAATCAGGCAGAATTCATTATTTATTGGATTATCCATTAAAGATATCCCTGAAAACCATCACCTCAAACCAGGAAAGAAAATAAAAACAAACGATTTTACGTTGTAGCTTTGTACTTTAGTGGCTTATATTTTTTATTTTCGCAGAACATAAATAAAATTACATGGAAGAATTTGAAGTTAGCGATGCTTCTAAGAAGACAAAGACCATATACATTTCTACTATTTTCAGTATTGCCCTGGTTTTACTGATGCTGGGTATGCTCGGGTTGATTTTAGTGCATGCTAAGAACCTTTCTAACTACGTAAAGGAAAATATTGTTTTGAACATTATTGTGGATGAAGGCGCGAAAGAGACAGAAGTTCTTGCCTTTCAGAAAGAGCTGAACGCCAACCCAGCCATAAAAAGTACAGTATATGTAAACAAAGAAATGGCTGCAAGGAACCTGACAACTGATTTAGGAGAAGACTTTGTGAACTTTTTAGGTTACAATCCATTGCTATCCACTATTGATGTTTATTTAAAGGCAGATTATGCAAACAACAAGGGCATTGATGCACTGAAAGCCAATATTGGTAAAAACCCAATTGTAAAAGAAGTGATTTACCAAAGCTCACTGATTGATATGGTAAATAAAAACATCAATACGATCGGACTCATCATCCTGGGCTTTGCTGCTATATTACTGATCATTTCTATTGCATTGATCAACAATACCATCCGGCTGGCCATTTATTCCCAGCGCTTCCTCATCAAAAGCATGCAGCTGGTGGGTGCCACCCGTAATTTTATACGTAAACCTTTCATTTTGATTGCTGCATTACATGGCCTCATTGCAGCTTTTATAGCCATTTTAATTTTGCTGGGCATTCTTTATTACGCCCAGAAAGAAATTCCTGAAATGGTGATCCTGAGAAACTACAGCGAATTTGGCATTGTCCTGCTGGGCCTGGTGGGTGTGGGGATCTTTATTACCGCCATCAGCACTTCATTTGCAGTGAGCAGATATTTAAATTTAAAAATTTACGACCTTTACAGATAATGGTAGAAAAAAAATCATCTCCTGCAAGTCAGGATGCAAAAAATGAACTGGTGTTCAGCAAAAAGAATTACCAGTTGTTACTGATCAGCATTGCAATTGTGGTACTCGGGTTTATCCTGATGATCGGCACTACAGATATTTACGATTTCAGAAAAACCTTGCTGGCCCCTATGGTTGTTTTATTCGGGTTTGGATTTGGCGTGTATGCCATTTTAAAGAAATAAGCTCTTTTCATGGATTATTTGCAGGCCTTTATTCTGGCCGTAATAGAAGGGTTAACAGAGTTTTTACCTGTTTCATCAACCGGACACATGGTGATTGCCAGTTCCTTTATGGGGATTGGAAAAAATGATTTTGTAAAGCTTTTTGAAGTAGCCATACAGCTAGGGGCCATTTTAGCAGTGGTAGTACTGTATTGGAAAAAATTCTTTGATTTTAGCAAGTGGCAGTTTTATGTAAAGCTGATCATTGCTGTAATACCAGCCCTGTTTTTTGGCTATCTGCTTAATGATTTTATAGACGAAACTTTAGGTAATCCCGTATTTATAGCAGTAGTATTACTGCTCGGTGGAATTGTTTTGTTGTTTATAGACCGGTTCTTTAACAACCAGACCATCGATAAAGAAACAGATATCAGCAATGTAAATGCCTTTAAAATTGGGTGTTTCCAGGTACTGGCAGTTGTTTTTCCAGGCTTAAGCAGAAGTGCAGCCACCATTATTGGGGGTATGCAGCAAAAGCTGACCAGACATGCGGCAGCCGAATTTTCATTTTTTCTTGCCGTACCTACCATGTGCGCTGCAACAGGCTATAAACTTTTGAAGGGTTATCACCTTTTAAATACGGAAAATATAAAACTGCTGCTTTTTGGCAACCTTATTGCCTTTATTGTAGCCATAATTGCCATTAAATCTTTTATAGGCTTTTTATCTAAACACGGGTTCCGTATTTTTGGCTGGTACAGAATAATCATTGGTGTGGTATTAATTGCACTGTATTATTCGGGGGTTGAAATAAACGTAATATGAGGGAATTCAATTTTGTTGAGGGAGAGTTACTGCTCATCAATAAGCCCTATAAATGGACCAGTTTTGATGTGGTAGGAAAGATCAGGAACTCGCTGAAACCATTAAAGCTAAAGGTAGGACATGCCGGAACTTTAGATCCGCTGGCCACCGGCCTGCTGATCTTATGTACCGGAAAACTGACCAAACAGATCGATACTTTTCAGGCTGAAGAAAAAGAATATACTGGCACAATGGTGCTTGGGGCCACTACCCCATCTTATGATCTGGAAACGGTGGTTGACCAGGAATTTCCATTGGATGGGATTACTGAGGGTGCCATTTATGCTGCTACAGCGCCTTTTATTGGCGACATACAGCAATACCCGCCTGCCCATTCGGCTGTAAAGGTAAACGGTGAGCGCCTTTATGTAAAAGCGCGCAGGGGGGAAGAAACAGAACTGCGTTTGCGTAACGTTACAGTATCTGCTTTTGAAATTACCCGGATAGCCCTGCCGGAAATCGACTTCAGAATAGTGTGCAGTAAGGGCACCTATATCAGATCGTTGGTTGCTGACTTTGGGAAACAGCTAAACAATGGCGCCTACCTGTCTAAACTGGTACGCACGCGCAGCGGAAACTTTTTATTGGAAAATGCGCTTGAAGTAAATGATCTTGTTGATTACCTTAGAGCGAAAAAAGCATAGAGATGCGGGGGTATATCAAAACTAAAAAACTGAACTTTACCAAAAACATGTTTTTAATTACATGCGGTATTGTGTCGGCCTGTTTTGGATTAAAAAGTTTTTTACTGCCCAGTGGTTTTATTGACGGTGGGGTTACCGGGATCTCGCTGCTGATCAGCAACATCACCGGACTAAAACTCTCCTACCTCATCGTGGTCATCAATATTCCCTTTGTAATTCTGGGTTACAGGCAAATAGGTAAAGTTTTTGCTATCAAAACTTCTGTTGCGATTGCTTTGCTGGCCATTTTACTGATCGTTGCCCCTTTTAAATCCATTACCCATGACCCTTTACTGATTGCCTTTTTTGGTGGATTGTTTTTAGGTGGTGGCATTGGCCTGGCCATGCGCGGTGGTTGTGTAATTGATGGCACCGAAGTATTGGCGTTGTACATCAGTAAAAAAAGCACCCTTACCGTTGGCAACATTATCCTCATCCTGAACATCCTTATTTTTTCGGTAGCAGCCATATTTTTAGGTATGGACAAGGCTTTATATGCCATTCTTACTTATTTATCGGCCTCAAATACGGTTGATTATATTGTAAACGGAATTGAGCAGTATACCGGCGTTACCGTGATCTCGGAGAAAAACGAGAATATTAAAAAATTCATTATCCACCAGATGAAAAGGGGGGTTACCATATATAAAGGCGAAGGTGGCTACGGTATAAAAAAAGATATCGATATTCTATATACAGTGGTCACAAAGCTGGAAATGGGAAAACTGCAGACCGCTATCAGGCAAATTGATCCGGATGCATTTGTTATACAACAGCAGATTGCCGATATCAGAGGCGGGGTAGTAAAACGCCAGGCCTTACATTAAAGCATATACCAATGAACATATACCATCATTTTTCTGAGTTTAAAAGATTAAACAATGCTGTTGCTACCATTGGCACTTTTGATGGGGTACATTATGGCCATCAGAAAATTATTAAAAGATTGTGTGAACTGGCAAGGGCTACTGGTGGTGAAAGCGTGATCCTTACTTTTTTTCCGCATCCGCGACTGATCATTGACCCTGAAAACCAGGATCTCAAAATGATCAATACCATTGACGAGAAAGCAAAAATACTGGCCGCTTTGGGTGTTGACCATCTGATCATTACGCCTTTTACCCGCGATTTTTCTAACCTGAGTGCTGAGGAATACATTAAAAACATTTTGGTGGATACCATAGGCATCAAAAACTTAATTGTAGGTTACGACCACCGTTTTGGGAAAGACAGAAAAGGCGGTATGCCCGAGCTGTTGGCCTTGGCCAGGACCTATAGTTATCAGATTGAAGTAATACCGGAACAGGACATTAACGATGTGGCCGTAAGTTCTACCAAAGTACGCAATGCCCTGTTAAACGGGCAGGTTGCCCTGGCCGCGGAATACCTTGGCTATAATTTTTCTTTACACGGCAGAGTAATAAAAGGGGATAAAATTGGCAGGACCATAGGTTTTCCAACAGCCAACATCTTTATTGAAGAGACTTATAAACTGATTCCCTCTGATGGGATTTATGCAGTAACGGTGGACATGGAGGAACAATCTTTTAAGGGCATGGCCTATATTGGGCAGCGCCCTACGATTAATGGCATGACCCGTAATATTGAAGTCAATATTTTTGATTTTGACCGTGAAATTTATGGCCAGGGTATAACCATGACCTTTCTGCAATTTTTAAGGCATGATGTGAAATTTACAGGCCTGGAGGCCTTAAAAATACAATTGCAAAAAGATAAAGAAGATACCCTCGCTTACTTTGCCACACTGGAGTAATTTAAATTTAATGCCTTAATTATTCGGATAAAAGGCCTTTTTTTGCTATATTTACAGCAATGAGGTGTTTTTATGGTATCATAATGCTCGTTTTTATACAAGTGCTTTCCCTGCAATTTGCATTGGGAAAAACACACAGCGCATTAAAAAATAAACCTCAAAAAAAAACGGTCATTGTAGATACCTACCTGTACAAATTCAGCAAAAAACAACATACTACTGTTAAAAAGATACTTTTTGAAGATCTACCTTTTGTACAGCATACGGTTAAAAAACCCGGACTGGGCTGTTGCCTGTTTTCAGCAACACTACAAAAGCCTGGTAACTATCAATTGCTGACAACCAGGACATACGGTTGTTTTACCAGTAGCTGTTATTCCTTCATATTTGATCATCTATACCCCAAACATGTTTTTTGGTAAAACAATTATGCTAAACCCATTTTGACATAATATTTATACCCTAATAAAAATACACGTTTCTTATGATACACTTACCAGTATTGATTACTGATTTAGGTTTGATACTTGCAGCCGCAGGAATAACTACCCTGCTTTTTAAAAGAATTAAGCAGCCACTGGTTTTGGGCTACATCCTGGCTGGTTTACTTGTTGGTCCGCATATAAAATTTATTCCAACTGTTACTGACAATGAAAGCATCCACATCTGGGCAGAGATTGGTGTAATCTTTTTGCTTTTTAGCCTGGGGCTTGAGTTCAGTTTCAAAAAGCTGGTTAAAGTGGGTGGTTCGGCCTCTATTACCGCAATTGTTGAGGTGGTATTTATGCTGCTTATTGGTTTTGTAGCCGGTAAAGCGATGGGCTGGGCTACTATGGACAGTATATTTTTAGGGGGTATCCTCTCTGTATCTTCCACTACCATTATCATCAGGGCCTTTGAAGAACTGGGTGTAAAACACAAAAAGTTTGCCGGCCTGGTATTCGGAGTACTCATTGTAGAAGACCTGGTGGCCATTTTGTTATTGGTATTGTTGTCTACCCTGGCAGTAAGCCAGCAGTTTGCCGGTGCAGAAATGCTGGTATCTATTTTAAAACTATGCTTTTTTCTTGTCTTATGGTTCATTGGGGGCATATTCCTGGTGCCTACCTTTTTAAAGGCCACCAAAAAGCTGATGAATGATGAGACCATGCTGGTGGTATCGATAGCGTTATGCCTGATCATGGTATTACTGGCCGTTAAGGTCGGATTTTCTCCTGCCCTGGGGGCTTTTATTATGGGTTCCATTTTAGCCGAGACCACTCAGGCAGAACGCATAGAGCACCTGACCAAATCTGTTAAGGATCTATTTGCAGCTATATTTTTTGTTTCGGTAGGGATGCTGATAGATCCAGGGATCCTGGTGGATTATGCGGTGCCAATCCTCATCATTACACTGGCAACCATCCTTGGCAAATTTTTAAGCTCGGGTATGGGCGCACTGCTTTCCGGTCAGCCGCTTAAAACTTCGGTACAAACGGGCCTGAGCCTGGCTCAGATCGGTGAATTCTCTTTCATCATTGCTACCCTGGGGGTAACCTTAAAGGTAACCAGCGATTTTCTTTATCCAATTGCTGTGGCAGTATCGGCCATTACAACCTTCACCACCCCCTACCTGATCAAAGCCTCGGAACCATTCTATTTCTTTTTAGAGCGTAACCTGCCTAAAAAATGGGTAGAGGGCCTAAACAGATACAGTTCCAGCACAGCCGGAATTACTACTTTGAGCGATTGGAAAATACTTTTAAAATCCTATACCTTTAATACCATTATCCATTCTGTTATCCTGATTGCACTGGTTTTTCTGGGAGCTAAGTATCTTCAGCCATTTATTACGGGGAACATCATCAATGGAAATAAGGGTATCATCATTAGCCTGGTGGTGACCTTAATTTTTATGACACCTTTTTTATGGGCCCTGGCCATACGAAGGATTGAAAGAAAAGCCTATTCGCATTTGTGGCTGAATAAAAAATATACCCGTGGGCCGCTGATTGCACTGGAGATTTTGCGCATTGCCCTGGCCATTTTCTTTGTAGGCTTCCTCATTTTCCAGTTTTATAGTACATGGCTGGCCATTACCATTGCTGTTGTGCTGATTGTTTCGGGTATGGTGATTTTTTCAAGAAAGCTACAAGGTTTTTACAACAGACTGGAAAGCCGCTTTTTACTGAACTTAAATGCCCGAGAAGCCCAAAATGCACAACCCGAGATTTTGCCCTGGGATACCCACCTTGCTGAGCTGGTGGTAGCGCCAGAGTCTAAACTGGTAGGCCAGACGCTCATAGAACTTTCCATCAGGGAAAAATACGGGGTGAATATCGCCCTGATAGAGCGTGGCAAGATTATGATTCCTACACCTGGGCGCGATGAAAGATTATATCCCAATGATAAGGTATTGGTGATTGGTACTGATGCACAGCTGGCCATGATCAAGGAACTTTTTGAAGGAAGTGTGGATGAGCATGAAGAAGCGGCCAATTTCCCGAAGAAGGACATGACCTTACAAAAGATTGTGATCAATGCAAATTCGCCGGTATACGGACAAAGCATCCGCAGCTCGGGTATCAGGGAAACTACACAGGGCCTGGTGGTAGGAATAGAACGCAATGGTGAGCGCATATTAAATCCAGATTCGAATATGGTTTTTGAAAATGAAGATATTGTCTGGATAGTTGGGAACAATAAAAAGGTTCCTGAACTGCTGAAATAATTGTTTTTATTTGATCCAGTGGATATACGTGATCTTTCCTATGTGATAGGCAGAAAGCGCAAAGAAAAGCAGGGCAATACTTTTGTTGACAATATAGCTGCTTAAGGCAAACTTTTCCTGTATATACTGGGCAAAACGCGCAAAACCGTATAGGGCAAGTGCGGCGCCAACGCCCGAGCCAATACTAAAAACAGAAAGGGAAAGGTAACCGATATCGATCCATTCATGCGAGATCAGGTAAGTGCCTACAAACAGCCAGTAAGGGATTTGCATAGGGTTAATAATCCCCAATAACATGCCATACCTGATGCTGTCCTTTTTAGAATAATCGGCCTTGGGCATTTCTTTTCTGGACTTCCAGGTTAATACCCCCAATATCCCAAACATGAATACCATAACTACATCAATGGTGTTTTCGAGGTTAATTTCGCTCGACAGCCATTGTACAAAACGCATAACACCAAAGGTGAAAAGGATTTCTACAGTAGAGAAGGCAAAGATAAAATACAATGCCTGACGAATGCCCCTGGTAATGGTAATCTGAACCACTGTAAGGTTAATGTTTCCCGGGGGAATATAACCGACCATATTTAAGACAATTCCCAGAAAGAGTGTTAAAAAAAGCATGCGCGAAGATACAATGATTTCATAGGATTCATAACATTCGACAAACTTATGCTGGTTTCATATGGTCTTTTAAATACCTGGCCGTGTAGGATGATCTGGCAGAAAGCAATGCTTCCGGGGTACCTTCAAAAACAACATTGCCACCTTTATCCCCGCCTTCCGGGCCAATGTCGATGACCCAGTCAGCTGATTTGATCATGTCCATATTGTGTTCTATCACCAGGACAGAATTGCCTTGCTCGATCAGGGTGTTCAGTGCGATCAGCAGTTTTTTAATGTCGTGAAAGTGCAGGCCGGTGGTGGGCTCATCAAAAATGAACATGGTTTTATTGGCATTGTTTCCTTTAATTAAAAAGGAAGCCAGTTTAATCCGCTGGGCCTCACCGCCCGAGAGGGTATTAGAGGACTGGCCCAGATGGACATAGCCCAGGCCAACATCAACCAGGGGTTGCAGTTTATGCAGTATTTTAGGCTCATTGCTAAAGAAAGCTACAGCCTCTTCTATGGTCAGGTCCAGTATATCTGCTACATTTTTATCCTGGTAGGTTACATCCAGTACCTGCTGCTTAAATCTTCTGCCGCCACAGGTTTCGCAGGGCAGGTAAATATCGGCCATAAACTGCATTTCTATCTTCACCTCTCCTTCTCCCTGGCAAACATCACAGCGCCCGCCTTCCACATTAAAAGAAAAGGCAGCTGGTTTCAGACCTGCAGCTTTTGAGGCGGGCAGGGCCGAAAACAAGGCCCTTACATCATCCCATGCCTTAACATAAGTAACGGGGTTTGACCTGGACGAACGGCCAATAGGATTCTGATCTACCATTTCCACCTGGCTCACCAGGTCGTAATTGCCATAAATACCATCGCATGCACCGGTCTGCTCACCGGAATAGTTGCCTATCGCTTTTTGCAAGGCAGGATAAAAGATTTTTTTGATCAGACTGGTTTTTCCGGAGCCCGAAACACCACTGACTACTGTAAATATACCCAGTGGGATTTTTACATCAATGTTTTTAAGGTTGTTCTCTCTTGCCCCTTTAATTAAAACATGGTCTTTCCAGGCTCTGCGCTTGGCAGGGATGGCTATTTTTTCGGCACCTGAAAGGTAACGGCCGGTTAAACTGTCTTTATCCTTTATAATTTCTTTATAAGTACCACTGAATACGAGGTTGCCCCCATGCGTGCCTGCCTCGGGGCCTATGTCAATGATGTGATCGGCAGCCTTCATCATTTCTTCTTCATGCTCTACAACCAACACAGTATTGCCCACATTACGGAGGGCCTGCAGTACTTCTATCAGCTTATTGGTATCCCTGGGATGCAGGCCTATACTGGGCTCGTCCAGCACGTAAATGGAGCCCACCAGACTGCTGCCTAAAGAAGTGGCCAGATTAATTCGTTGCGATTCTCCTCCCGAAAGGGTATTGGAAAGACGGTTTAAAGTCAGGTAGCCCAGGCCCACATTGTTTAGATACAGTACCCTGTTTACAATCTCGGCCAGTAAGCGTTTGGAGATCTTTTGCTCTGTATCAGAAAGTTTCAGGTTTTCAAAAAAATCAAGTATGGTAGCCAATGGCATCAGTACCACATCCATGATAGATTTATTTTCTATTTTAACATAGGCAGCATCCTTGCGCAACCTTGACCCTTTACAATCCGGACAGATGGTTTTTCCTCTGTACCTCGAAAGCATTACCCGGTACTGGATTTTATAGGTCTGCTCTTCCAGCTCTTTAAAAAAATCATCCAGTCCGCCAAAATACTTGTTGCCTGCCCAGATCAGTTTCTGTTCCTTTTCTGTAAGCTCGCTATAAGGGCGGTGGATCGGGAAGTCAAATTTCTCGGCATTTCTGACCAGTTTGTTCAGCCATTCGCGCATTTTTTCTCCCCGCCAGGGTGCAATAGCATTATCGTAAACACTTTTACTCTTATCGGGGATCACCAGATCTTCATCTATACCGATCACGCTGCCATACCCTTCGCACCTTTTACAGGCACCATAAGGATTGTTGAAACTAAAAAAATTAGGCGTGGGCTCTTCAAAGCGGATCCCATCCAGTTCGAACCTATCGCAGAAATGGTTTGACTTCCCCTCGTGTTCTACATAACAATCGCCTTTTCCTTCAAAAAATGCAGTTTGTACAGAATCGGCAATACGGCTTAACGTTTCTTCTTCTGGGTTGACTACAATGCGGTCGATCAATATCTGCACAGTTTGTTCATCCTTAAGTTCAAAATCCTTAAAATCCTTATCTTCCAGGATATCCTCTATTTTAAGTACCTTCTTTTTATAGGAAACCCTGAGGAAACCCTTTTGTAAAAGCACCGCCAGCTCTTCTTTTAAGGACCTGTTGTTGTGTGGGAATAAGGGGCAAAAGATGGTAACCACACTTTCATTGCCCAGTGCAGATATAAAATCAACAACAGTGGTAACAGTATCTCTTTTTACAACTTTGCCCGATTGCGGCGAATAGGTTTTGCCGATCCTGGAAAAAAGGAGTTTCAGATAGTCGTATATTTCTGTTGAAGTACCAATGGTGGAGCGCGGGTTGGAGGTGATCACTTTTTGTTCAATTGCTATTGCCGGTGCTATCCCTTTAATATAATCCACATCGGGCTTGTTCATCCTTCCCATAAACTGCCTGGCATATGAAGACAAACTCTCTACATAGCGGCGCTGCCCCTCTGCATACAAAGTATCGAAAGCCAGCGAAGACTTGCCCGAGCCCGACATTCCGGTAATCACCACCAGTTTATTTTTAGGTATGGCAACATCTATATTTTTAAGATTATGAACTCTGGCACCTTTTATGATAATGTTTGTATGTGGATCTTTATTGATTTCTTTATTCATTGATTTCCGGATAGAATGACGCTAATATAACCCAAATAACACAATATTGGTTTTTTGTGGAAATACAAAAATAAGGCTCTGAGACCACTTTTAATTTTTTTTAACACTTTTTATATGGTTTTATGATAAAAAAATCCTTCTTTTGAAATATTAACTGATAAATCAAACCACTAACAAACAAACTGATAGGAGAACTCATATAGAAGAAAACATCTACTAAATAATTTTTTAGCAAGCAGCAAGGGAATTTAGTAAGGATACTCCTATGAAATTACAACAATACAGTGATCAGGAATTGATTAAGTTATACCTTAATGGTGATGAGACCGTTTTGGAAGAACTTCTGAAAAGACACAAGTCTAAAATTTACACATCTATATATCTTTTGGTAAAAGATCAGTATTTAGCTGAAGATATATTTCAGGATGCTTTTATAAAAGTGATCAACACTTTACGGTCCGGGCGCTACAATGAGGAAGGCAAATTTTTACCATGGGTGATGCGCATTGCACACAATCTGGTGATAGATTATTTCAGACGTGAAAAACGGGCCCCGGTAATTACAAGTGCCGACGGCACAGACGTTTTTAACCTGCTTCAGTTTCATGAAGAAAGTGCAGAAGATAAAATGCTGAGGGAACAGACCCATTTTGACCTGAGGACAATGATCCATTTATTGCCCGACGATCAGAAAGAGGTTTTAATTATGCGCCATTATGCAGACCTTAGCTTTAAGGAGATTGCAGACCTGACGGAGGTGAGCATAAATACCGCACTTGGGAGGATGCGTTATGCACTGAATAACCTCCGTAAAATGATGAAAGTGAAAGAAATCTCTTAATAAAAGAGCATTATCACCTTAGAAGGGCATTTTTCATTTGTAAAAAATAAATTACAAATAATTATAGTTAGGGTTAAAATAAATTAACAGCAATTGCGTTTATTAATAAAAAAACAATACACGTTATTTGCTTATGATGGAAACCTTTACTTCAATTGACAACTTAAATTACCAGCAACAAAAGCAGGACGGTACTCCTGCAGATGAAACTGAAGGAATCGACGCCATGTTTTATGATCATATTAAAACACAATTGGATTCGCTGAAAAAAGACCCGGCAGATGAAAGCATTGCCAGGATCCTGGCTTACTCAAGAAGCTTGTAATTTAAAAAAGAATTAAGCTGTCGGGAAACCGGCAGCTTTTTTATGACAAAGCATTTCCTCAGCATCCATTGAAAGAACAATATTATTTATCTAAGTTTGCCTATGCTCAAAAAAGAAAGATACCGGCTTTTTGTGGCCCATTTTTCTGCCAGGCAACCCAATGCTGAAACAGAACTACATTACAACAATCCCTTTCAACTGTTGGTTGCAGTGATTTTATCTGCACAATGTACCGACAAGCGCATCAACCAGGTTACCCCTGCCCTGTTCCAGCGTTTTCCAGATGCAAAAGCACTTGCAGAAACGACCCCTGATATAGTATTTGATTACATCAGAAGTGTAAGCTATCCGAATAATAAGGCCAAGCACCTGGTAGGAATGGCCAATATGTTGTTACATGAGTTTAACAATGAGGTACCATCGGATGTTGACCAGCTGCAGAAAATGCCCGGAGTTGGCCGCAAAACAGCCAATGTGATTGCTTCCGTAATTTATAATGCACCCGCAATGGCCGTTGACACCCATGTTTTCAGGGTAGCCAACAGAATAGGGCTAACTAATGGAAAAACCCCCTTAGCAGTAGAAAAAGACCTGGTTAAAAACCTCCCGGAACACACCATCCATATAGCCCACCACTGGTTAATATTGCATGGCAGATATGTATGTGTAGCACGCTCACCTAAATGCAGTATTTGTGAGATCACACATTTTTGTAAATATTATCAAAACAACAATAAAATAACTAAAATAATTAGTGATATTACAGGTCAGGTAAAATAAAACAACTTTATTTATTGATTTAAAATTAAATTACATTATATTTGCTAATATAATTAGCACTAAAGTTAAGCATATAGCTAATGTTTAGCCTAACAAGAATTATAATACTATGAGCACAAACGCAGACAAATTAAAAGCACTACAACTTACTTTAGATAAGTTAGAAAAATCATACGGTAAAGGTACTGTGATGAAACTTGGGGATAATGCTGTAGAGCCTATTGAATCCATTTCTACCGGATCTATCAGCCTTGACATTGCTTTGGGCATTGGGGGTGTACCAAAAGGAAGGATTATTGAGATATACGGGCCTGAATCTTCAGGTAAAACGACCTTAGCTACACACATTATAGCTGAAGCACAGAAAAAAGGTGGTATAGCTGCAATTGTGGATGCGGAACATGCTTTTGATAAAGGCTATGCCAAAAAATTGGGTGTCGATGTAGACAACCTGCTGATCTCTCAGCCGGACAATGGCGAACAGGCCCTGGAAATTGCAGATAACCTGATCCGCTCTGGTGCGATTGATGTAATCGTGATCGACTCTGTAGCCGCATTGGTACCAAAAGCAGAGATTGAAGGCGAAATGGGTGATTCTAAAATGGGCTTACATGCGCGCCTGATGTCTCAAGCCTTACGTAAATTAACAGGAACCATTTCTAAAACCGGATGTTGCTGTATTTTCATCAACCAGCTGCGTGAAAAAATTGGGGTAATGTTTGGTAATCCTGAGACTACAACCGGTGGTAATGCCTTGAAATTCTATGCCTCAGTACGTCTCGATATCCGCAGGACTTCCCAGATCAAAGATTCTGATGAAGTTTCCGGGAACAGGGTAAAAGTGAAAATTGTAAAAAATAAAGTTGCCCCCCCTTTCCGTATTGCTGAATTTGACATTATGTTTGGTGAGGGAATCTCTAAAACGGGTGAGATCATCGACCTGGGTGTTGATTTTAACATCATCAAAAAAGCAGGTTCATGGTTCTCTTACGGTGATACTAAGCTTGGACAAGGTAGAGATGCCGTAAAACAACTGTTAATGGATAACCCGGAATTGTCTGAAGAAATTGAAGCAAAAATACGTGCTGAAGTAACCGGAGAAAAACTGGAAGAAAAAGTTTAAACATCGATTGCCTAGCATAAAAAGGCTGATGGTATAAAAAACATCAGCCTTTTTATTACCTGTAACTCGGTGGCTGCGATTTTAATGTGCTACCCGCCCCTGTTTCCATAAACTTACTGTCATATTTCAGAATAGCAATCAACGCAATCACAGCCATTGCAATCAGCACAAAGAGGCCTATATAATTCTTTTTTTTATCCTTTTTGATCAACCAACCTAAAAAAACTATCAATGGGATTAACAGTAATCCAAAAAAAACATAGCTAGCTGCATTCATAATCTCTTATTTTAAAATTCCATTCGTGAAAGTGGAGCCACATCCTGGCCAACAAAATCACCGTTTAAATATTTATGATATCCTGCAATGGCAATCATGGCAGCATTATCTGTGCAATACTGAAATGCGGGGATATAAACATTCCAACCCTGCTGTCCCGCCATTTTTTGAAGTGCATGTCGCAGGCCACTGTTTGCCGAAACCCCACCGGCTATTGCAATTTCTTTTATTCCATATTGCTGGGCCGCCTTTTTTAATTTATTGAGCAAAATATCAACAATACTATGTTGTACAGATGCGCAGATATCATTTAAATTGCCGGCAATAAAATCAGGATTTTCTTTTTCCTGCGCCCTGATAAAATACAAGATAGCAGTCTTTAAGCCACTAAAACTGTAATTTAAATCTTTTATCTGAGGTTCAGGGAACTTAAAGGCCAGCGGATTTCCTTCTTTTGCATGTTTATCTATCAGTGGTCCGCCCGGATAAGGAAGATTCAGGATTTTGGCAGTCTTGTCAAAAGCCTCGCCAGCAGCATCATCAAGAGTTTCCCCCACGATCTCCATGTCAAAATAACTCCTAATCAATACAATCTGGGTATGCCCTCCCGAAACCGTAAGGCATAAAAAAGGAAATGCAGGTTTGGGATCATCAATAAAATGTGCCAGAATGTGTGCATGCATGTGGTTAACGGCTATTAAGGGCAAATCAAGCGCCAAAGCAAATGATTTGGCAAATGAAACACCAACCAGCAATGACCCCAAAAGACCTGGTCCCCTGGTAAATGCAACGGCACTTAATTCCTTTTTGCTTACTTTAGCATCAGTTAATGCCTGTTGTATAACCGGAACGATATTTTGTTGATGTACCCTTGATGCAAGTTCAGGTATTACGCCACCATAATTTTCATGAATTGTTTGGTTTGCAATAACATTGGCAGTAATTTTGCCGTTGTTACATATAGCAACTGAAGTTTCATCGCAAGAAGATTCTATAGCAAGTATTACAGACACGGTTATTTATAATTAAGCTACAAAACTATTAAAAAACTATTACAAATACTGCTTTGGCTTGTTGCATCGGTAATATTACTTGTTGCGGTCATTCTTTTTGCCCTTCAGTTCAGACCTGTGCAGACCTACGTGGCTAAAAAAGCTGCAGCTTATTTGTCAAAAGAACTGAATACAACCATCTCCTTAAGTGGCATTTACATCAAACCTTTCAAATCTGTTGTGATTGAGGACCTGCTGGTTCTTGATCAGCAAAAGGATACTATACTCAACACACCAAAATTTCTGGTCGACATGAACCGGTTTTCTTTAAAAAACCGTATCATCGCCGTTAATACAATACAAATTAATAACGGCACTTTCTACCTGAAATCATATAAAGACAGGTCTACCAACCTTGATTTCATTATTGACTATTTTGATTCGGGCCCACCCACTGTAAAAAAGAAAAAAAAGCCTTACCAGATTTCCTTCGACAGGATTATCCTGAACAACTTTGGTTTTAAGTATAAAAACTACAGACAAAAGGATACCGCTATGAAAGGTATAAACTTTGACGATGTAGCCCTCAGTAATCTGAATGGAATTTTCGAGAAGCTAAATACAAAAGATCATATCCTGCAAACCAACATAAAGGATCTTACCTTTAAAGAAAAAAGCGGTTTCTATTTAAAAAACCTCACGGCATTTACCACCATTGATACCAATAGCATTGAACTAAAGAAACTGTTGCTGGTAACCAACAAAAGCCGGCTGTCTGATTATTTTCAGATGCGCTTTAAACGCTTTGCAGATTTTGATGATTATATCAATAAGGTAAGGATGAATGCCAATTTTGTAGATAGTCACATTTCATCCCGTGATGTCTCTTTTTTTACTTCCGAACTAGACCAGATGAACCTGGATATTGATATAGATGGCCGAATTACCGGTTTGGTTAATAATTTAAGGGCAAAAAAACTGGCTGTTAAGGCCGGAAAAGCTACCTATATTAAGGGCGATTTTATGTTAAAGGGGCTGCCTTATATCAAGGAAACTTTTATGGACCTGAAGATAGAGATGGCCGGCACAAATAAAACAGACCTGGATGAGATCGTATCCAGTATTACCGGCAAAAATGGAACCGTTGTCCCAAAAGTGGTCAATAAATTTGGAAACATCAATTTCAATGGATCTTTTACAGGCTTTAAAAACGATTTTATTGCTTATGGCGAATTCAAAACCCGCCTTGGCAGATTGGTGTCTGACGTAAACATGAAAATAGACAGGAAGGGAATCCCTTCTTATACAGGAAATGTTAAAACTTACGATTTTGACATCGGTACGCTGATAGACGAAAAAACACTGGGCAGGCTCTCGGCCTCTTTATATGTAAAAGGCCGGGGTACAGAGGTCAACAGTCTTTCTGAAAAACTAAATGGAGATATCGATTATATTGATTTTAACAGCTACAGATATAGAAACGTTAAAATAGATGGCACTTTCGACAAGAAATATTTTGATGGAAGACTCACCATTAACGATAAAAATGTTCAGCTTGCTTTTGATGGCGGTGTTAACCTGAACCCAAAACTTCCAGTGTTCAACTTTAAAGCAACTATAAAAAATGCCAAATTAAGGGCACTCAAATTATATAAGGATTCTTTAAAAATTGATGCTGTATTCAGTACCAACTTTTCTGGTAACAATCTGAACAACATACAGGGAAATCTGAGGCTACAGGAAATAAGATTAGATAATGTTAAAGGGATTTACAACATAGATTCTGTAGAGCTGCAGGCTAGTGGACTGGGCAAAGAACGCAGTTTAACCATAAAATCCGATATATTTGATGCCAGCATTAAAGGTCAGTACGACTTAAATACTATCCCATCCTATTATAAAGCATTGGCTAAAAAGTATATCCCATCTTTAAAAGCTGATATTGTAAAGTATGGGGATCAGATATTTCAGTTTAACCTCGTTATAAAAAGATTTGAACCTATTGCCGAATTACTGGTACCCGGACTGGAAATTGAAGATCAGGCCATATTGACCGGCAATTTCGATTCTCCAAACAATACTGCCACTTTAAATGGTTTTATCAAAAAACTTAAGTATAAAGGGATAGTTGTAAACAACATCATTATTGACGAAAATACAAGTACGAATCAGCTGCAGGCCATTTTTACCTCAGACAGGGTTGACCTGAACGACAGTCTGCATATTAAAAATGTAAACATCTCCAATATATTGCGGAATGACAGCCTCTCCTTAAACGTTAAGCTTTCTAACGAGGATGATGTTAACCAACTGGATTTAAATGGACTGATTGAATTTGCCAGTGATACAACTGCACGCATAAGTATACTTCCTTCTATTTTGGTTGTCAACAACGAAGAATGGAAAATCCAGGAAAAAGTGAGGATAAATTTTCATGAAGGAAAAACGGAGATCAGCAATTTTGACCTTAACAATGGCCGGCAGCTGCTTACTTTGGATGGAACACTGTCAAGTGACCCTAAAGATCTGCTACTGGTAGGTTTTAAAGATTTTAGCCTGACTACATTAAATCCTTTTGTGAAAACACTTGGACTAAAATTGAGCGGAAATGTAAACGGTGAAACAAAACTAGCCAACATTCTTAAATCGCCCGAAATTCATGATAACCTTAAAATCGATTCTCTGGTTTTTAATGACACTTACATCGGGACCTTGACAGACACGTCATCGTATGACAAGGCTAAAAATACAGCCAATATATACACCAAAATTGTGACTACAGACAGAGAAACTTTAAGGGCCACCGGAAATCTGGACCTTGAAAAAAAGGAAATTGACCTGAAAGTAAGGCTGGATAAAAGTGAGCTTGCTGTTTTTGAGCCCTTCATTAATAACCTGGTATCAGATCTGAAAGGTCATGTCTCCTCTGATCTGACTGTGACCGGTCCTTTTGACAAACCATCAATTAAAGGAAGCCTTACACTGGATGAGGCTGCCATGACCATCAATTACCTTAAAACAAGATATACAATTTCTGATGAGGTTGGGGTTAACAATAGTGTGATTGACATTAACGACCTCAAATTGTTGGATACAGATAATAATGAAGCGATAGCAAATGGAACAGTGGATTTAAATGACATCAATAACCCTACGCTTGATGTTGTTGTAAATGCCACCAATTTCATGGCCTTAAACACGACCGAGAAAGATAATTCCCTCTATTTCGGAGAAGCTTATGCCACTGGTACTTTTAAATTTAAAGGTCCGACAAATAAAATGTTTATTGACATTGATGCTAAAACAGAAAAGGGAACTGTATTTAATTTACCCTTAAATAGCTCTGAAACTGTTTCAAGTAAAGACTTTATCACTTTTATAAGTAAAGACACTGCCAGCTATGTAAAAAAACAGACCAGTTTTGATGGCCTGACCATGAGCTTAAAACTAAATGTAGATGCCAATAGTACTGCAAATATTTTTACAACATTGGGTAACCTGAGTGGTAAAGGTTATTCAAAAAACCTGGCCCTTAAAATCAATAGCTTCGGCGATTTTGAAATGTCGGGCGACTATATCATTGAAAGTGGCAGTTTTGATTTTACAGCTCAGGAAGTCATTAATAAGAAGTTTACCATCCGACAGGGGGGAACAATCAGGTGGACAGGAAACCCCTCTGCTGCGCAGATCAACTTAAAAGCTATTTATGCACTCAGGGCGAGCACCAGCGATCTTTATGCGGCTGCCAACAGAGAAAGCAGTAACGCCAATCAAAGGGTGCTTACTGAGGTTGAAATGGGCCTTACCGGCCTGCTATTAAAACCTGACATTAAACTGGATGTTTTTTTTCCTTCCAATCCTGCTATTAAAGAAGAAATGCAGACGTATTTTAATGATGATAACAACCGGAACCTGCAGGCCTTAAGTCTGATTATCAGACGTAGTTTTGCGCCCGGAAGTGGAAAAGAAGACCTAGGCAAACAGTTAAAATCCGGAGTAGCCAGTACGGCAACAGAATTACTGTTTAACCAGTTTAACAATGTACTTTCCTCACTGAACCTGGATTTCGTAGACATCAACATCCGTTCGTTGAGCGAGGCCAATGCATCCTTCAGGTTTTTTCAGGACAGGATTGTTTTAAATGCAGGGATTGTAGATAAGAACAGCACCAACGATCTGTCGCCAATTGGTTTTTCAAGAGACAATGTAGGTAGTGAAGTTGAGGTGCTGGCACTGATCAAGAAAGATGGTACACTGGTAGGTAAGCTGGCCAATAAACCTCCAACACAGCAAAGCATTTTCAACACCGGCATACAAAACACCAATGTAACCTCTTTGGGTCTGATCTATACCCAGCAATTTGACAGCTTCAGGGAATTTGTTCAAAAAATCTCCGGAAAACTGCGCAGGGAAGAAAAACAAAAGAAACTGGAACTTGAAAAAAAGACGGCAGAAGAGGAAAAAAAACCTTCTGCCGTCCAGCCTCCCCAAAATAAGGAGGGTATAATAAATAATCAGAAAAATCCTAAAAGGAAATAATTAGCCTTTCATAATCTGATGGCCCATCTTATCCCGCTTTGTTTTTAAGTAAAGCTCATTGTGGACATTGCTCTCTATTTCAATAGGAATGTTCTCCACAATCTCCAGACCATAACCAATTAAACCTGCCCGTTTTGTAGGGTTATTAGACATTAAGCGCATTTTGGTTACCCCCTGCGCCCTTAATATCTGAGCCCCAACACCATAATCCCGTTCATCTCCTTTAAATCCTAGTTTAATATTGGCTTCAACGGTATCAAAACCCGCATCCTGAAGATTATAAGAACGCAATTTATTGATCAGGCCAATTCCCCGGCCCTCCTGGTTCATGTAAACCACTACCCCTTTGCCTTCTTTATCGATCATTTCCAAAGCTTTGTGCAGTTGCGGACCGCAATCGCAGCGGCATGATCCAAAAATATCTCCTGTAACGCAGGAACTGTGCACTCTGGCCAGTACAGGCTCATCGGCAGCCCATGTTCCCTTACTGATAGCCAGGTGAGTTGCATAGTTGTCTATCTGTGTATAAGCTGTCATCTTGAAATCGCCCCACTGAGTTGGCAAATTAATCGTAACTTCTTCCTTAATCAAGCTCTCTTTGCTCAGTCTGTAGGCAATAAGGTCCTTTATGGATATGATTTTAAGCTGATGTCTTTCTGCAATCTTAATCAGATCCGGAAGCCTGGCCATTTCCCCATCTTCTTTTAATATTTCTACCAGCACTCCTGCCTCTTTCATTCCTGCCAGTCTGGCCAGGTCAGTAGAAGCTTCTGTATGGCCAGCGCGTCTTAAAACGCCCCCATCTTTTGCCCTTAACGGAAAAATATGTCCTGGTCTGCCCAGTTCTGAAGGATCTATTTTAGGATCGATCAGTGCAAGTATAGTTTTTGATCTGTCAGATGCTGAAATTCCGGTTGTACAACCATGACCAAGCAAATCGACGGATACCGTAAAATTTGTTTCATAGGCAGCAGTATTTTTCCCAACCATAGATTCTAAACCCAGTTCATCGCATCTTTGCTCAGTTAGCGGTGCACATATTAATCCACGGCCATAGGTAGCCATAAAGTTAATTACCTCTGGCGTCGCATTCTCTGCGGCGGTTAAAAAGTCTCCTTCGTTTTCGCGGTCTTCATCGTCGACAACAATAATAACCTTCCCTGCTTTTATATCCGCAATAGCATCTTCTATTGCATCAAGTTTAATTTCCATTTTATGAGTATATCAACCTTCAAATCACCGATTTGAAGGTTCATTTAAATTACAATACAAAGTTACAACCTTCAAAGACAATTTTATGTCTTAAATATCATAAATAAGTAATGAATAAATTATACCTGCTTAAACCTTTTCCGCAGACACTTTTGACTTATTCTTTTTAAAGAAATTGATAATGAGCTGCTTAAAATAATTTACATCAAATAAGGCCGAATCTACGGTTGCTTTATAGGTTAAAAATGCACCCAAAGGAGATAAAATAATAAATGCAAGCCACATTCCGAAAAAGGGGGTTAGTGAGCCCTGGGTTGCCGACTTCTCTGAAACTGTAGCAATAATATGGTAAAAAAGGAAAAATACAATGGCCATTACAACAGGCAAACCCAGTCCCCCTTTTCTAATAATGGCCCCTAGCGGTGCCCCAATAAAGAATAGCAACAAACACGAAGCCGCCAGGGTAAACTTCTTCTGGAATTCAATCTCTACCTTTATAATGTTCCTTACACGGTCTGCATGGTCCTGAAGTCGGCCTGATGTAGTTTGCAAAATAGAATTTGCCTGATCCAGGGCATTTTGAAGAACGGTTAGGCGTTGAGCTTTAGGGATCGTGTTCAATACAGTTCCTTCAATTTTTTTTGCTTTGATTTTAACTTTTGTATAGCCTTTGGTATAATTATTCTGTTTGTAATAACTGCTCAGATTTAACGCAGCAAACTTGTTTACACTATCCAGTTCCCGAGTTAGTGAATCCTTCTTTTTTGTGAGCCCCTTTAGGTTAAGCATTTGCGTATTCCCTCTAAAACCCTCTTCATCGGTACGGTTCATCTTAAAACTGGATATGTCAAACTTCTGGTCAGTTTCTTTAAACCGCATCCTGGTTAATTCCTGTCTTGGGTTATAGGAAGAACTTTTACCATTTGATTCCTCATATCTTACTCCATCATGTAAAGTTAGCAGCAGATAATCATCATTTTTTGACATCTTCCCACTCTTGGCAATGATGATCTTTGCAATTCCGTTGTTGCTGGTATGGTCATAGATCATTACATTGTGTAAAGAGATGCCATCACTTCCCTTCTTGTCTACCCGAATGGAATATCCCGGGATGCTATTGTTAAAGACTCCCTCTTTAATTAAAAAAGACAGTTTTTTATTCCTGATATCCCACAATAAAGAACCAAACTTTAGATTTGCTTTTGGCAACATGTATTCAGAAAACAGAAAAGAACTGATGGCCAGAAAAATAATGAGTACCAGCAGGGGCATCATGGCTTTTTGTAAAGATACCCCGGCCGATTTGATGGCGACCAGCTCATAGTTCTCTCCTAGCGTGCCAAATGTCATGATAGAAGATAATAATATTGAAAGTGGAAGTGCCATTGAAACATTTGCAGCAGATGCATAATACATCAATTCCAGTATTACGTACCACTCAAAGCCCTTTCCAATCAAGTCGTCAACGTACTTAAATAAAAAAAGCATTAATAAAATAAACATCACTATAAAAAAAGTGACGAAGAAGGGCCTTATAAATGCTTTGACAAGTAGTAAATGAATCTTTTTCAATATACAAATGTAGGCAAAGCCAGCGAAAATTTAAGCACCTAATACACTATGGAGATAGTTGATCTGGTTATCCCAGATTTGTGTACGTTCGGCAAGCGTATCATCGGTAGCAAAATCGGTGATGGCCAGTGCCACATCATTGGTCAGTTCGTCCTGAACAATTTCCATTTCAAAATAACAATGCGGTTCATCATCAACCCATTTAAATTTAACCAGCTTATTTTCTTTTATGCTTAACAACTTTGCTTTTTGTATTTCATCATCCCATGTAAATGTATATACCTGATCACGGAAAATTACATCGTCGGCAAACCATTGCGATAAGCCATTGGGCTCACTGATAAAGCTAAATAAAATACGTGGAGACGATCTCAATTCATATTCTAAGGTAAATTTTTTCTTTTCTGACATCGTTAAGCACTTATATCCTGAATTTTTTAGACTATTTTTAACATTTGTTTCTAAAGAAAAGTAATTTATTCTATATTTGCAACTCTTTACAAAAAAGACCTCCCGGCGGGGTAGCTCAGATGGTTAGAGCGCAGGATTCATAACCCTGAGGTCGGCAGTTCGATCCTGCTCCCCGCTACTGATAAAAGCTCACTAAAAAGTGGGCTTTTATTGTTTTAAGGGTCTTTTAGAAGCTCTTACGCGTATGCTCAAATAAAGCTTTTCAGAATATTTACAGCAGTCGGAAAACAGATGAGACAGTTGCCGAGCACCCCCACACAACTTGTTCCAAATACGCCGGGCTTTAAACATAATATTATCAATACCTCATAAAATTCTCTACATTATGGCAGAAACAAAAGGGCAAAAATTTAACGATATTTATAAGAACTGATGGGGATGTAAAAGTATCTTCAGTGAAATCAAGTGTCTAATGCCTGAAAAATATCCTTGTCATAAAACCCTTGTGCAATAAAAGCCTTTTCAAGTTGTTCCCACGATCGTCCTCCTACCAGAGCATATTTAACTCCTGATTGATGTAAAGCCCATGACATAGCGATATGCTCCATACTATAACCAGTAAGAAGAGAAACTTTTCTAAGGCATTCACATTTTTTTAATGCCTGATCAGTAAAATATATTTTCTGATGTCCGGGGACTACCCTGAAACGAGAGTCATCCGGCATGCTGTTTGTATATTTTCCAGTAAGAAAACCAGCGCCAAGTGGACTGTATGTAACAATATCTATTTGATTTACATTACAAACATCCATTAACTTTTTAGTTAAATCGCTAACAGCAAGATTATGATTATTCTGAATATATTTAAATGACATCAGGCCATTTAATTGCTGCAATTGAATCACTTCTTCCAGCTGGTCTGCAGTAAAATTACTGGCACCAAGCGCATTTGCTTTCCCTTGTTTTACACATTTATCAAGCGTCCTTAACACCTCCAAATTTTTAACAGAGCCATCCCAGGAGTGGAGGTAAAATATGTCCAGGGTATCCTTTTCTAAACGATTAAGGCTTTCGTCTATTGACTTGAGAATACTTTGAGCAGAGTAAGGTGGTGAAACTTTTGTAGCCACCCGCACCTGGCTTTGGTCTGGCTGCCGCGAAGCCAGCCAGCTGCCTATAATAGATTCAGATGCCCCATGATGATAAGCTGCAGCGGTATCAAAAAGTTTAATGCCTCTACCCAGCGCATAATCCATCATACTAAAAGCACTCAGCCGATCGATTTCTCGCCCAAAAGTTACACAGCCTAATCCAATATCAACTCTTCTATCCCCAATCATCCTTAAAAAATATTAATGCATTTCCTTAAGTACTTTTTGAGCTTTATGCAATGCAAATTCTATATCCTCCTCCCGATGTGCTGCACTGATATACCATAACCCACGACCAATAATCCTTACCCCCTCATTGTGCATACCAGAAATGAATTTTCCTAATTTTAAGCGATCAGATTGAAGTGTATCCCGATAATCCTTTATCTGATCCAACTGCGTAAAAGCAATGCTAAACATAGGCCCAGGTCCCTGGACAAGTAATTGCTTACCTGTATCTTTCGCCGCTTTACACAAGCCTTCCATTAACCTCTCACCCAGCAAAAACATATTTTCATATGGATTTTCGCGTTCCAGCACCTGAATTGTAGCCAATGCCGCTGCTATAGAGGCATTTCCCGAATTCATGGTACCAGCATGAATTACGCGTGAATCGGCAATTAAACGCATCCATTCATTTTTTCCAGCCACCACACTAATTGGATAACCGCTCCCCATTGCTTTCGCAAAAATAGACAGGTCCGGACTGATATTAAAATAACGCTGTGCACCACCTAGCGATAGTCGAAAGCCAGTGATCACCTCATCAAAAATAAGCGCAATCCCAAATCTGTCGCAAAGATCCCGCATACACTGTAAAAACCCATTATCTGCAACGATACAGCCATTATTACACATCACCGGCTCGGTAATAATTGCAGCCAGTTCATGGTGATGTTGCTCAACAGTTGCGATCAATAACTCAGGATCGTTCCAGGGGATGATCAAAAATTCTTCCCGGGCACGGGCTGGCAGGCCTTCAGACCAGGGATATACCTCTGGATTTTCCCTGATGCCTAAAAATCCATCAGGACCGGCAGATATGCCCCAACTTACATTGTCCAGCCAACCATGATAATGTCCCTCAAAACGCAGAAACTTTTGTTTACCTGTTTTAGCTCTGGCCACGCGAAATGCCGTTTGAACAGCTTCAGAACCATCTAAACAAAACCTCATCAGCTCGGCGGAAGGAATGAGCTCCTGGATTTTTTCAGCCAATTCCAGCTCGCGAATGTGTTGCCCTGCAAAAAGTTGCCCTAGCTCCGAATAATCATTTATCGCGTGCAGTACTTCCGGATGGGAATGTCCCAGAATGAGTGGCCCCTGGCTTAAAGTAAAATCAAGATACTCGTTCCCATCCACATCATAAACCTTAGCTCCCCTTCCATGGGTATAGAACAGTGCATGTGGATGATTATACTTTCTGAACTCTGAGGAAACACCTCCGGCCAATACCTTTTTTGCCCTCGCTAATAAAGCGCCAGATTCGATATATTTCTTATTTTCCATTGATATAAAATTTCAAATTATGTTGTCAAGTTTTTATTGATTTTCGCCTGAGTTTATCTGTTTTGGCCTCGCCATAAACAAAAGAGCCGCGCATATCAGCATCGTTAAGGCAGCAAACTGATATACACTGCTCAGGTTTACATTCGAATCGCGTAAGGCACCTCCGGCAAATAAGCCTATACCACCAACAATACAGCTAAACATATTAAAGATACCGTAACCCGTGGCGCGGTAACGATCGTCCACAACCATACAAAGTATCGGCATCATATTGGTGTCGCAAAATGCCCTGGTTAACGCATAAAACACGAAGAATAAAATCGCGAGCGACAATACCGTAGTGCTGCTTGCAAAAAAAATACAGGGTGCGGATATACAGAGACCAATAAGCGGCACATAAATTCGTGCCCGGGGATTTACTCTGGCCCATTTGTCTGCCAGATAGCCACCTAGCAATACACCCACCAATGAAGCAGGATACAGATAGCCAGTGGCATAAAGACCTGCAAGCGCCTGCGACAGGTCAAAATGTTCCTTATAATAAGTGGGAAGCCAGCCCATAACACTCCAGCTAACCACACCAAGCAAACTCCAGTAAGCCAACAGGATATTAAATGCTTTGCCTGTAAACAATGCCTTAATACCCTGAAAGAAACTAACATTTGTATTTATCGCTGCCAGCGGCTTTGACATTACCTCGCTGCTCTTTGGCACATCTCTTAAGATGAACAATAGAACAAACGTATATACGATTCCGGCACCTCCTAAAATAGTAAATGCAGTGGTCCAGGCATACTTTTCAGCAATCCAGCCACCCAAAAACCCCAGACTCTGGCCAATCATAATACCTGCCATATGAAAACCCGTTGCCAGCGACCTGGTTGGCCCTCGGTGGTAATCCGTAATTAAAGCCAGGGCAGCAGGAATATAACAGGCTTCACTGATTCCCATTAATGCTCTAGTTGCCAGCAACTGATCAAAAGTTGTGGCATGCGAAGTAAGCCAGGTTACTGCCGACCACACAAACAAACTCAGCATAATTACCAGGCTCCTGTTAAACCTGTCCGCCAGGTAGCCCGCCACCGGACTTGCAAAACCATATACCCATAAAAACACGGATGTTAACAGCCCAAACTGAGCATCAGTCATGGGAAGATCTTCTATAATGGACGAGCGCATGGTCGTAATAACAGTACGATCCAGATAGTTTAAACATCCCACTATGCATAACAACGCTACAACCAGCCATGCCCTTGACGGCAATTTAGATTCCTTACCTGTTATTTCTGTTGCTATATTCATGTATTTATTACTTAAAAAAAAATTAGCACTACCAACTTGTCCAACCACCGTCTACCAGCAAATTATGCCCTGTTATATACGCCGAGGCTTCTGAAGCCAGAAAAATGACAGGGCCTTTGATGTCATCATCTTCCGCAAACCTCCCCAGTGGGGTCAGCTTCTTATAGTTCTCTACAAATTCGTTTTGTCCAATAAGTTCCGCCACCCCAGGGCCATACCCCCCCGGACTGATGCAATTGGCTCTGATATTAAACTTGCCATAAAAATTTGCAAGCCATTTAGTAAAACCAACCATTCCCCATTTATCATAGGTGTAGTTTAAAGGACTTGTCATCCCTGTATCGCCATAAACTCCAAAGTTTGGCCCCACAACTCCCTGTATAGAGCCAATGTTGATAATGTTACCAGAGCCCCGCGCTTTCATTTCCAAAACCACCGCTTGGGTTATTAGCATTAGTCCTGTGGAGTTGATTTGCTGCGAACATTCCCATTCTGTTTTGCTCACCTCCTCTAAATCTTTAAACCCCTCCCTGGATACCGCATTGTTTACCAGTATATCTATTTGTCCATGTCTTTCGATGATCTTTTTTGTAAAATCCCGAATGCTTTGTTCGTCCGCCATATCCAGGAACATTCCCTCCGCTTTTAAGCCTTGTAGCCTAAGCGTCATTGCATAGGCATCGCATTTTTCCAGATCGCGAGAAGCCACAAGGACCAACGCGCCAGCTTCAGCCAGTGCTAATGAAATAGGCTTCCCATACAATCCCGCACCACCTGTTACGATGGCCACTTTGCCATCCAGCTTAAATATTTTCATCTTAATTATGATTTAATTGCTCCAAAGTCCTGGTGTAATCATCACTTCTGGCACATCTGTAAATAATTCATTAATTGATTTTTTAACCTCATCCGGAATAGGCATTGCCCTTAAAAGCTCAACATTTTCCTCTACCTGTTTGGCACTTACTGCTCCAAATACGATACTGGTAATCCCTTCCAGTCCGTTTACATAAGAAAAAGCCAATTCTGCTACACTCCTATCCGCTTGCAAGGCAAGTTCCTTAAGCTTATCTATATAGGGACCCGCAGCAGCCAATTTGCCTTTTAAATTTTCTTTTGGTACAAAGAACAATCCCTGTAAAAATACACTACGTGCAAATACAATCTTTTTTTTCAATTGCATACGTGCCAACAGTCCATTAACAACTATTCGCTGGTCAAATACATTTACCGGCACCTGTATGGCATCCATCACGGGGTGCTGAAGGAATTCTTCCGCCTCATCCGGATGGTTTACCGAAATCCCTGCCAGGTCAATAAGCCCATCCTCTTTCAAACTTTCAAAAATTTCAGGCAATACCCTCATTACCTGGCCCATTGGCTCATCCATCGTCTTATGTAGTAAGCAAACCGGGATACGCTCAAGCCCCAGGAAATGTAATGACGACTTAACACTGTCGTATACCTGGGCCCTTACCTTATCCGGATTTAACAAATTCTCTTTACCAATTCTAAATTTTGTAACCAGGTTCACCTGAGCTGTATTTGCTGTACGCTTTAAAAAATCACCGATCAACAGCTCTGCATCACCATAATCCCTTGCTGTATCTATAGTATTAATCCCTAAGCTTAAAGCTTTAGCAAGTATATCGGAACTATCAGATTTTCCGGGTTTACCTTTATTGTTAGATATGCCATAATCCAGGCCTAACGCTACCGTCCCCAAAGCCAGTTTCGAAAATTTATAACCTCTTAATTCCTGATATTCCATAACTATCCTTCTATTTCAACTCATAAATTTTATTGGTCCTTATCCCAGGTTTTATTTCGCCGCTAATGTAAAGCCATCGCCCGTTCCAGTTTACAACAGGCAAAGTAACAGGAGCAGCAATTCCCAGTTTTTTACCTGCATATTTCCAGGTATCGCTATTAAGGTTATACAACTGCACATCGGCCGATATTCCAGGATGTGAAAGCGGATCAGTATGCAAAGAGGTTAACGCATCAACACCACCCCAAAACACTACGTCACCATTTTCCAATACGGGTAATGGACTGCCACCGGCTGACAGCCCTTTAGGCATACGAGAAAGTGTAGTCCAGGTCCCGGTCCATCTTCCATCCACCTTTTTTGGTTTAAAGCTGTAGGCATCATCCAGGATAAGCCGGTAATGCTGACTTAAGGAATTAGTCCCAGTAGTTTCTCCGCCAAACAAATAAAACATACCACCATACACAGCACATAGAGGTAACATCCGTTCCCTTCCTGGCCAGGATGGCAATGCAGACCATCCACTGTCAATCGCTTCAAGATCCAGCACATAACACTGTTTATCTGCCCTGCCTGTAGCAGAGCTATTCCCCCCGGCAAGGATGATTAGCTGGCCAACAAGTGCTCCAGCCATATTGGCTAGGGGAACAGGCAATTGCGGATAATGGACCATTTTTAATCTGCCATCGGTCCATTCATACCCATATACTTTGTCCGAAAATCCTGCTGCATGGTTACCACCCACAATTATAAATTGATTTTTATAGCTGACAGTTATTCCATAACCAAGTGGAGATGGTAGTTTATCAGCCAGCTTTACACAGCCCTTGCCTTCCTGAAACATGTAGATTTCATCATACCACTTCTTTTTACCACCTTCCCAGGGCCGTTTATCAGGAAAATTGGCACCGCCAAGGCAAAATAACCTTCCATTGCTAACCCCGGCAAACATTCCTGCATAGCCCTCGGAATCGGGTAAAGATGTAAGCTCACTGAACACCGGCATAACCTGGGCTTCTGAATTTATAGTAGTCAACATTATATTTCCCAATAAGAATAAATAAATAGATAGCAGTTTCATTGACGATTGATCATGTGAAAAAAGTTAAAAAAGTATTTTAAACAACCCTCCGGGGCCAGGTTCATCAAATCCTCCGGTTACCAGCAGGCTTTTATCATTTAAAAAACAAACGTTACTGGTTAAGGGCATGCCCGATTCGATGGAACTCTCCAAAAGCCCTTTTGCCGAAAGTATTTGAACAGCCTGCATACCGTAATGCGCCACCAGGAGTTCGCCATTCTTCCCTAAAGCCAATCCGTCTGGCAGGTTTTTTTGTGGATCTCCCGAAACATGTACAGGTAGATCCGCAAAAACCTCATACCCCCCATCTTCCAGACCAGGTATTTTCAGTTTTATTTTTATAATTCTGTTACGGTAGCTTTCTGCTACATATAAGTATCGTTCATCATGCGACAATACCAACCCATTGGGATAATCAAGATTAGCGATCAGGACCTTTTGTTCTCCCCCTATGCCAATAAAAAAGACCTTACCTGTATGCCTTACCGAATCAGTAAAATATAAATTACCTTCGCTATCTACAACCAGATCATTAGGTGTAAAAATACGTTCATCTGCGCAAAAACCTTTAATTTCATTTCTTAAGAAAGTTCCCGCTGCATTAAACCTCAGCACCGCGCTCAGCTCACTGTCACAAATCAGATGATCACCGTCAGGTAAAATAAACTGTCCATTCGGACATGCACATCTCGCCCATTCAACAAATTTGTTTCGGTTATCCACTTTCAAAACCAATCCTCCGTTAAGGGTGGTGCAATAAAAATCCCCACGTCTGTCCACAACCGGTCCCTCAGTATAAAAAGGTAAATCAGCAATTTTAATACGCTCCATTTCTATATCTTTATTTTTTTCAAATCTCTTCAAAAGGAAATATAGGCCTCCTTCTGTTCATATAATTAAAACGGGTCATATCTGCACAGGTAACCCCCGGTGTATTAACCTGTAGCAAAGTCTTGCAAACTGTAGCATAAGCGGCAATGGGCGCATTTACCCCTTTGGCAACAAGCACATCAAACTCCTCAGGCATTATGTTAAAACTGGTCAATTGCTTCAAACTAAAAGGAGGAACACGCAGGGAAGTCAGCATTATTGTATTTCCTGCGGATGTAACTACGAGAGCAATTTTACCCATATCAAAATTAACCTGCCCCCCATGCCGGGGCACAGTTTCCTTAAACCTTCCATCGCCAGTATAAAGTAATTTTACCCGGCTGGTATAGTTCATTGTTAAATCCTCATGATCTCCTGTAACCATCTCAAAAGTATCTCCCACAGCATGCCGGGTTGCAAGCTGCACTGCTGTAGGATCACAAAGACATATAAATGATCTGATCTTACCCCTAGCTTCCAGCGCTTTCAGCAAATAGGCGCTGTTTCCTGGGGCTCCTCCTCCCACATTATCTCCCATATCGAGTAGTAAAACAGGTTTTTCACTCTTTTCAATCCTCGGCAATAAATCCTCTATATCTTGTTTAAGCCCAAAAAATTCTTGTTTATGTACCATCATATAAGCTTCGAGCGTTTTACCGGTGCCTATGGCCAGCTGTTCGTCGTCATCAGTAACCACAATGATAGAAGAACCCATTTCTTCCACATCTGCATAAGGAAAGCCCAACATAATACTGATCGACAAAATACCTTGCTGCCGGCTAAGCACATCAGCCAAAGCATATAAACTTTTACATGGCGCTTTGCCCGTAAACTGCTGCTCTATACTTATGGCCATCGGTAGCTGAATTAAGTGCTGAAGGGGTCTTATTTTTTTCTTCAGCGTACTTACCAATAATTTTGCGGCCAAACGCCCAGTTTCCCGCTGGTCGATGTGCGGATTGGTCTTATATGCAACCAATGCATTGGTTGATGCAATCATCTGATCACTCACATTACCATGTGGATCAAGCGTTCCAATAATGGGAATGCCATCGCCCAACTTTTCCCGGACAAGGCTTAACCAATGCCCATCCATATCCCGAAATGATTCGGATACCCCGGCTCCATGCGGAACCACCAGGCATCCATCCACCGGAAGCGCACTATCCAATGCTGTAAACAACTCCTGCAACAAAATCTCGTAAGTAACCGCCGAAACTATACCCCCTGGTGTTGCTTCCGCATACATCACCGGAACAATCTCAATACCTTCCTGTTCCAGCACTTCGATCATGCCACCCAGTTCATGAAACGCACCACGGTATTCATTCAGCAAAGCTTCGCCCTTCATCCAGTGTCCTTCTCTAAACTGACGAAGCGTTGTAGGCTCTTTTACAAACGTATTGGATTCGTGGGTAATCCCCATCACGGCTACTTTTAATCTCATCTGTTACTTTTTATCGTAGGCTACCACATCCACTTCAAACTTTAACAACTCACCCAGACACCCAATTAAAGTTGTCCTTGCGGGATAAGGCTCGCCAAAAAATTCTTTATAAATGGCATTAAATTCTGCAAGGTATTCTTCCTTACCTACATAGTTCCTTACCTGAACAACGTCTTCAAATCCAAGTCCCGCAGCCTGCAAAATGAGCCTCAGATTTTCAAAGGACCTCCTGCATTCAGCAGCAAAGGAATCCTTAACAATGTTGCCAGCCTTATCTACTGAAGCCTGTCCTGAGATAAACACAAAATCACCACACTTTAAACCGGGCGAAAAAGGCAGGAAGCTTTGGGGTACGTTAGTCCCCCTGATCACTTTTTTTTCCATGATAATGCTTTATAAATTAGGTTTAACTTTATTTTTAAAATCATCCAGGCCATTTACCATGGCCAATATTTCATCATCGCTCCATGGCAATGCCGGGGCCAGCAATGGTGCTTTTGGATCTCCGATGGTAATGCCATACTTAAGTTGCATAGCCCTATTAAAAAACGGCCATATCACTGGAATTATCTTTTCAATCAGGTTCTGCAAATACAGCATAAACGCTATCCCTAAAGTAACATTACCATTTAAAAACTCCTGCCTGACATATTTACAGGTGCTTCCGGCCAGGTTATAAGTTGTACCGATTGCTCCAGCTGTACCGCACATAGCCGCCTGGCACAACAACTCGTCCGCACCACTAAAGAGTTTCCATGTACCAACCGATTTATGGTAAATAGAACTGATATCAAGCAAATTGGCAGTTGTTAGCTTTAAACCTCTGATATTCGGGATCTGCATCAGCTGTTTAACCATTTCGTCATTCATAATGGCGTTACCAATCTGGTAAGGAAAGAAGGGAAGATCAGTAGCACCCGCAATCTTTGTGTAATGTGCAATACCCATCGCAGCAGATGCAGCATAATAAATAGGGCCAACCGAAGAAATGCCATCTGCTCCATGCTGAGCAGCATGTTTTGCAAGCCTTACCGATTCGTCGGTGCTCAATGCACCTACCTGAACCATAACAGGTAGACGTTTATTGTTGATTTCAAGCGCTAATGCCGCAATTTCTTTTCTTTGCTGCTCATTAAAAAGAAAGCCCTGGCCTGTAGAGCCCAATAGATAAAGTCCATCTACCCCTTCTGCAATAAGCATTTCTATTAACTTTTCAAGCTCCCCCGGAACCAGTTTCCCATCTGCATCTACAGGACTGAACATCGCAGGCCATACCCCTCCGAAAATACTGTTGTCATGATTTATCATTGTGTTTTTTATTAAATTTTTCCTTTTTTCATCTTTTCAATCCAAACTGCAAAAGCTGCTTTATCAATTGCTTCCAAAGCAGGTAGACTAAATTGTTTTTCTACCGTTAACATATCTTTAAAACCGCTGCCCGTAACCAGACAAACGACTTTTTCTCCATCCGCTACTTCTCCTTTTTCAACTGCAAGTGCTAGCCCTGCAAGTGCTACAGCACCTGCCGGCTCACAAAATATACCCTCCTGCTGGGCCATTTTTTTATGCCAGTTAAACACCTCGGTGTCTGTTACAGCATATCCTGTCCCGCCAAGTGAACGACAAGCTGTAATTACCTCATTGCCGTCTAACACATTTGGCACCTGCAAGCCACTGATGGCTGTGGTAGAACGTGCTCTTTGAACGGCAACATTCTCTTTATTTCTCAGCGGACCAGCCATCGTATCGTTACCTTCGGGCTGGACACAATGCACTCTGGGCAAACCAGAAAGCTGATATCTATGTCCATATTCCATTACGCCTTTGGCCAAAGACAAAGTCAGCCCACCTCCCCCTGCCGGACAGAAAATATGCCGAACAGCATTGGCGGTTTGTTCAAATATTTCATATGCTATGGTTTGAACCCCCTGCATTCCTTCCGGACAATAGCAATATGCACTTACGGGTAAGGGTAGATCTAAAGAAAGTGCGAAGCTGTTCAGTAAAGAAAAAACTTCAGCACTTAGTTCGGGATCCTTGCCAAAATCTTTTACCATGAACATAGACGCTCCATACACCTGCATCTGCTTAATCTTCGCATCAGGAGCCCCGTCAACCACGGTTATTATGCATCTGATATTGGCCGCGGCACAATAAGCCGCTAACGCCGCACCCGTATTGCCACTGGATGTTGCTATACAAAGATCCTGTTTCCGACTTTTCATCATACTTACAAAAGCGGAAGCAAAACGGTCCTTGTAGGAACCTGTTGGATTAAGGTTTTCCAACTTAAAATACAAGTCTGGTATGCCCAGCGCCGGGCCTATGGATCTGGACTTAACAAGAGGAGTTTGCCCCTCGCCCATGCTGATACGATTGGCCTTACTTAACAGCGGTAAAAAAGGTTGATACTTCCACATGTTAATATTCTTTTGGGAATTGAATTTTTTTAATGGCATAACTGCTCATGTTGTGCTTAAACCCACCGTCAATAAGCAAGGTTGTTCCGCTGATAAAGGCAGCATTTTCCGCACTCAGCCAAAAAATAGCTTCTGCTACTTCTGCGGCTGTACCACCCCTGGCAAGTGGCGTCATGTCTATCATTTGGGCAGTCATTGTATTGCTGATGTTTGCTCCCTCCGGATCCAGGTAGTCACTGCTCAGTTCAGTTTCAATAAAACCCGGCTGTACCCCAACAACCCTGATGTTACTTCTTCCGTAAGTAACGGCCAGCTCATAGGTTAAGCTATCCAGTGCGCCTTTTGCAGCAATATAGGCCGGACTACTTCCTCCTGCCCTGGCAGACATCACACTCGATACGTTGATAATTACACCGCCCTCCTGTATACGCTCCATAATTTCTGCACACTGCCGCGACAAAAATGCCGGTGCAGTCAGGCAAACCTTTAGAGTCCTTTCCCATACCGCTCTGCTCATCGTCCGCATGGTTTCCAAAGTACGCCAGGCAGCATTATTGATCAATACATCCACACGTCCCCATTTTGCTACGGTCTGTTCTACAATTAAATTTAAGAAATCTCCTTCCGCCAGATCACCAGCGCAAACCAGGCATACTGTGTCATAAAGTGCAGCGAGTTCCCCGGCCACAGCCTCCAGTGCCATGTGCTCCAGATCAACTAAAACCAGTCTGCATCCTTTTTCTGCAAATTTCAGGGCTGTTGCACGTCCAATGCCACCTGAAGCCCCCGTTAAAATTACAACGCTGTTATTTTCCATTGATGATCAATTTTCCTGATGCTGAAACCGGCAGTATGCCCCCCAGCGCTTCTCCTTCTTTTACATAAGCAGCGTCCCTTACGAAAAGTGCAATTCCCGCTTCAGCTACTATAATTTCAGTTCGCTGATGCGTAACCGGATTAACTACATTGCCCCACAACTGCCCTTTGTTTACATTTGCACCGACTACAGTTGCTGCTATAAAAATGCCTGATGCCGGGGAGGGAAACTTGCCTTGCAGGTATCCACCACCTGGTGTATAATCTTCTACCCAGTACTTTAAGCAGGAGGAATTCTCGCCTTCCAGCTTGATCATAGAAAGGCTGTTCAGTACGTTCAGGCATCCTTCCTTAAGCAGTGCAGCAATTTCCTCTTTCACACTATTCCCGCCCCCGTATTCTATATAGATTGCAGGAACATTTGCATCCCTGGCAATGGATAACGTTCTGCCATCCGGCGAGCCTTCCGTGCCCCAGATCAGTGGCAAATTAAATGCCCTGGCCATATTCCGTTGTTCTTCCAGTACTGTTGCAACCGGATGTAACATATAGCCCGCTAATGGATAAATATTAAATAACTTACCCCCGGTATGCAGGTCTATGTAATAGTCAGCCTGTTGAATATGACTACTGATCATGGCTGCTGCAGTTTCTGAACTACTCCCATCTGTCCGTCCCGGACAAATCCTGGCCAGGTCAAGACCATCTTCTCCGTAGCGGCTGTTTGTCTCATAAGCAGTAGCATTTACTACCGGAATAAGGGTTACACTTCCAGCTCGCAATAGCGATGAAACTTCCGTAACCAGCTCCATAACCGCAAGCATCGGCTCGTACTCGTCACCATGTACCCCTGCAGATATCAATACCCCCGGCCCCGGTAGCCCGGAGTCGATAAAAATGATCTGTTTATGGTCTTTATTTTCCATATACCCAATCCAGGCTTAAACGTTTAATATCTGTCACGGTTAAGTGCGAAAATCTGGGCTGCACCCCGCTACAATAGCTTAAAAGCACATACTTACCTGAAAAACAGATCGCGATATAGCAGTACCATCCATTCGGATCATCCTCTACCGTTTTAATATTTTGCCAGGTTTTCCCCTCATCTTTTGAAATGGCCACATTAAGGGGTGTCCTTTTTCCCTTAATCAGCGGGTTGTCGCCCCCGTTATTGTTCCAAACCAATATCAGGTCGCCTGTCAACGGAATCCTTTTAATAGAAGCCGGAGAAACAGGTGATTTAATCGTAGAAGGCTGCGCAGGGCTCCAACTTTGTCCCTTGTTTTTTGAATAGGAAAAATACTGGACTCCCGCATCTGTCCTGATGAACATTAAAACATTTCCGTTTTTCAGTTCCACCACACCAGGCTCCTGTGTCACCACCCCATCTGGATTGGTCACCTGCTGCCCCGGCTTCCAGGTTTTTCCATTATCGTCCGAGTAATAACTCCATAAAGTACCGCTGTTAGACCATTTGGCTTGTTCTGGAGTCTGGTGCAATGCTACCGCCAAAAGTATCCTCCCACTTTTTAATTGAATTACCCGACTGTTGTTCAGCACAAAATAGCCCTTTTTATCTGTAATGCAGGCTATTGGATCAGTCCAGGTTTTAGCTTCATCACTTGAAAAACGAACCATAGGTATACAGTCGGAAGTAGAATTCTTTTTCAGGTAGAACAAAGCGATTTTCCCATTTTTTAACCTCAATAGAGAAACAGACATTACGTTCATCGTACCTTCCTTTTCTACGATTACCCTATCGCTATTGGTCCAGGTTTTTCCACCATCAGCAGAATAGCGGGCCGCCAGGTAAGCCGAAGCATGATCACTGGAAGATGTTCCCGTATAATGACTATATACAAACATGACCCGCCCATCCTTTAAAGTCAAAAAATCCCCTTCACTGTTTCGGGGGTTATCCTGCCCGGGATTTAAAGTAAGAACCGTTTCCTTTCCCGGGCCTGTTTGTGCCAGCAGGTTACCAGCCAGTCCAAAAAATAACATACATAACAGACATACAGCACCTAAACTGAAGCCGGTAAACGGGTGTTTTTTTTCTTTTTTCATTAGAGAAGTTTTATAACAATTAAAAAATATTATTTATAACCTGGGTTTTGTTTTACTTTTGGTTCCAGACTTAAAGTAGTTTCCGAAATGGGGAATAACAGCAAATCATTCTGTCCGGCCCTATCCACAAGTGAAGGAATCTTTTCAAATGCCTTTCCAAACCTCACAAGGTCCCACCACCTCTTCCCTTCAAATGCGAGTTCCAAGAGCCTTTCTTTTAAGATGGCCTCATCGTTTTGCACATCAGTTCCCCTGACAAAAATATGGTCATTGTATTTGGCCCCATAAGCCCGTTTCCTAACCAGATTGATCTCATCACTCGGATCTTGCCCCAATGCATTTTTTACCTCAGCCTTCATCAGCAGGATATCCGCATACCGGTACAAGATCACATCATCCAGAAATTGTCTGGCACCTCCTATCACTGTTCCCTTAAACTTATAAACGATAGAGCCATAATAAGTACCTGTAGTAGTATAAATTTCAATAAACGAAGGTTGCTTGCGTAAGTCATCAGCAGTAAACTGTGCCCTTACACCATTGGAAACCGTCCAGTAAGGATTGCCCCCAAATGCACCAATTAAAGCTTTAGTTGCTGCGTCTGTATTATTGGTCATAAAAGCGCTCGACATGTACATATCTGAAAAAATGGTCGATGTTGCCTCAACATCCTGAAAGCGTACCGCCATAAGAATTTCCCTATTCCCCTTATTTCCATAATCAAATATGCTGGCATAATTGTCAAGCAATCCAACATCTCCGGCTTGTGCATCGTTAAGTGCAGCTAAGGCAACGTTTAGATCGGGTCTGCCTCCATTCTCCCTCTTTGCTGTCCACAAATAAACATCCGCTTTTAGTGCATTTGCGGCCGGCTTTGACCAGATGCTCCTGCCCGGACTGAACGTGTTTGCTGAGTAAAGATTTAAAGCTGCATCCAGATCCTGTTTTATAAATTTAAACAGCTCGATCTTCGAGGTTCTTTCCTTCTGAATAGCATCGGCACTAAATCCCTCAATCGGTTCCGTTACCAGAGGCAGATCACCCCAGGTTTTCACCATAGTAAAATACACATAGGCGCGCATGGTATATGCCTGTGCCAAAATGGCATTCTTACTGGCCTCAGAACTGAATTTAATTCCAGGCACATACTTCAGCAACAAATTGGCATCATGAACAACGGTATACATGCCCTGCCAGGTAGGACCAGAATTGGTTCTGTCCAAGGCATTGTCATAGTAATAATTGTATCCGTTTAATGCGGCAAGACTACGGTTCATGACCTCACTTCTAGCTTCTCCCCATAAAAAAAGATTATTTTGCGCCTGTCCCCTAAACCTTACATACATACCATACAATCCTCCGTTGGCATCATTTTCTGTTTTCCAGAAAGAAGCATTTGAAATCTGACTAATGGGATCAAGGTTCAAATCCTTGGTACAGGATAACATTGAACAGGAAATAATTAGCGAGAACAGCGATATTCTATATAAATTTTTCATGATTATCTCAGTTAAAGAATGAATTAAAATGTAATGTTTGCTCCGAAGATGATGTTTCTGGGAATTGGATATCTGCCCCGGTCATCTCCCCCCTCTTCAGGATTCAGTCCTTTAAATTTGGTGAAATAATGAAGATTGCTACCTGTAGCATTTAGCCTCAGGTTCGCTATTTTTATTTTCTTCAAAAATTCCGGAGAGAAATTATAACTGAGTGTGACTTCCCTTAAAGCCAGGAAGTCACCCGCTTCGTAATATGCTGAATTACCCCTGAATAAATTATTTTGCGCCTGTTGGTCAGCCCAATAAATTCTCGGAATATCTGTCTGCTGTCCCTGGGTTTGCCAGGATCGGAGGACATCAGAAACAAAACCGTTTTCTCCAACAAACTGCCCTATCATCATTGCCCGGGTATAGTTATAAATGGTATGCCCCGTGGTATAATCCATTCTCACATATAGATCGAAATTTCTATAGGTCATGGTACTGGCCATCCCACCAGTCCATTTTGGATAAATATTACCCACAAACATACGGTCCCTTTCATCTATTACCCCATTATTGTCTGCATCTTGCCAATTTACGTCACCACCAAATTTTGTTTTGGCTGTCCCTACCACCAACATGTCTTTCGGGCCTCTTTGTGCTTCGGCATCTGTGGCATAGATACCTAGTTGCTTATAAGCATATAAATCACCAATCTCTCCGCCCTCCTGCAACCCTCCTAACCAAGCGTAATCGTTTCTGGATGAATCCCAAACATATACACCCCCAATGCGATTGTTCTCTATACCATTGTTTGGAAGTTTAAGTATTTTATTCTTAACCCTGGACGCATTTAAAGACAAAATCCATTGAAAATCAGACTTTTCAGGAAGAATCTTCGCACTCAGCTCCAGTTCTATACCTTTGTTCTGGAGGCTACCTAAATTGGTTAACACACTGGCAAAGCCCGTAGATTGTGGCAAACTGAAATTGGTCAGCAGGTTATCCGTCCTGCGTCTGTAATAATCAAACAATATATTAATTCTGTTATTTAATACCCCAAGATCAAATCCCACATCGAAGGTCTTTGATTGCTCCCAACGCAAATCTGCATTAGCCAGCGTTGTATTTTGAACTGCGGCTATTCCATTGTATTGAGCGCCTACACTATACTGCCCTTGCGACTGGTAAGGGCCCAAACCACTGATGTTTCCATTTACGCCATAACTTCCACGTAGTTTCAGCGTGAATAAACGTTCAGGCAATGCAGTCCAAAAATCTTCTTTATGAATATTCCAACCTACAGACACCCCCGGAAAAAGACCCCATTTGTGCGTAGTCCCCAGGTTAGAGGCCCCGTCGTACCTGGCGTTCAGTGAAAGCAGGTATTTCTCTTTATAATCATAATTAATTCTAGAAAAGTAGCCCAAAATCAATTGGTTAGTTTCATCACCACCAACCGATACGGGTACGGCAGAAGCATTTAAAGTTGGGATCAGATCCGTAGATGCCCCCCTTCCGCTTGCATTTAATCCCGCAGTCGTTCTCCAGAAAGCAGAAAAACCAATTTTCGCTTCTAAATGGTGTGCATCTTTAATGTTTTTTTTATAAGTAAAAACCGCATCCGCCTGTTCCTGAATCTGTTTGGCATAACTACCGGTGGCGTTTCTTGAATTTACCAGTTGCCCTGGTCCGTTAAGGTAAGCCTTTTGAAAAAAACGTCCGTCCGAGGTAATTTTATATAAAGAGATTTGCGGGTCAAAACTTAGCCCCGGCAAGATATCAAAATGTGCACCTGTAACCATCGTCAGATTTTCCAGGCTGTTTTTCAAGTCCTGTGTATTAAAAAAATACTCCAGGTTGCCTAAACTTGAATTTAAACCAGGGGCTAGTGTTCCGTCCTCAAATTTATATTTAGTGGTTGCCGGTATAGTCGCAGATCTGGCAAATACATTACTCACATTACTTCCGGCATCCGTAACTGTCCTTCCGGAGGAATTGGAGTACATCACCCTGCCAAAGATCTTAAGCTTTTCGTTTACCTTAAAATCACCATTTAAATTAAATGAAAGTCGTTTATAATCCGTAAAAATGGCAATCCCCTCATTAGACTGGTATCCAAGGCTCGCACTGAAAGTAGCTTTATCCGTCCCTCCCGAGCCCGACAAGGTATGGTTGTTAGAAAGCGCCGTCCGATAAACAACATCCTGAAAATCTGTATTTTTAAAAATAATGGTTTTAGTAGGGTCTATCGGATCAGGCATACTTTCCCAACCCTCATTGAGTTTATATCGGTTCGCATCAGATAAATACTGTGGTGTAAATGCTGTATTATTGGTAAGGTCATTACCGGTACCCGCACTACTGGCAAGACCAAGTTTTGTCAACTGGCTGGGATCGGCAGTACCTCTTGCCCCGATTCCTAACCTTTGAAAATAAATATAATCTCTGGCAGATACCATATCGTAGCCTTTCCCAAGATCAGAAATGGTAAGATCATAATTATAATTAATCCTGGCTATACCGGATTTACCTGATTTAGTTACCAGGATCACTACTCCATTTGAACCTCTGGCCCCATAAATAGCAGTAGCCGCCGCATCTTTCAGCACCTGCATAGATTCTATATCCTGTGAATTGATGTCATTTATATTTGATTTGATTACCCCATCTACAATATAAAGTGGTGCGGCACCATTCGGATTATTAATAGAGGTTCCGCCTCTGATTACCACACGGGAAGCATCTCCGGGTTGCCCCGAGGTACTTTGCACCCGAACACCTGACAGGGTTCCCTGCATGGCAGATGTTAAATTGGCATAAGGCACGTTTTCAAGCACCTTATTATCCAGCTTTGTCACCGACGTGGTAACTGTCTCTCGAGATTGAGAACCGTAACCAATTACCAATACTTCCTTTAGTGCCGCCATCTGCTCAGTAAGTACAACGTCAATTGTCCTTTTTCCAGACACCTGGATTTCCTGGCTTTCCATGCCGATAAATGAAAATACCAGCACTGCACTGGCATCAGGTACACTAATACTATAAGTACCAGACGAAGTTGTAGTTACTCCAGTGGTAGTACCCTTTAGCTTGATACTTACACCAGGCAGAACACCTCCCTGTGTATCTTTAACAGTTCCGGAAACCGGAACCTGAGCGTATCCTTTAAAAAAAGGAAAGAGAATTAATGGCAACCAACAGAGTAAAAGCTTTTTCATAATAATTGGTTTAGTGATTACACGATTTTTTTAAATATGTCTTACATATTACAATAATACAAATTATACCAGAATATCCAAACGATATTAAAAAAAGTATTACATATTAATTTTCAACAGGAATGATTACATTTGGACAAAAATTGAAATTGAAAAAGATAGCCACTCCAAAAATAAGACCCGTTGAAAATCTGACACAAGTTGACAAGATCGAGATCAATCTTCAGGAATATTTTAAAAATGGAAATTTCTCTCCAGGCGATGCTATTCCTAAAGAAACAGAACTGGCATTGGCCATGCATGTTAGCCGTACCGCTATCAGAGAAGCATTATCCAGGTTTAAAATCTTGGGTATAATTGAGTCCCGTAAAAACAGAGGCATGATCATTACACGTCCGGATATTCTAACCAATATGCAAAGGGTAATGGATCCTAAATTACTGGATGGCGAAACTATGAAAGAAATCTTTGAAATGAGATTAGTTATCGAAATGGGCCTTGCAGATATACTTTTTCTTAGAAAAACTGAAGCCAACCTGGTTAAGCTGGAAGAGATTGTAGCTAAAGAAGAGCAAACGGACAATAAAATTGAAAGGTTAAAATATGATGTGGAGTTCCATTCCATGTTATATGAAATATCAGAAAACGAGACCATTCAGCGCTTTCAGAAAATGCTATTACCCATTTTCGAATATGTAGATAATGGCTTACATATAAAGAGTCAGGTTCAGGATGCAGAATATGCTTCTCACAGGGTCTTGCTAAATGTCCTGAAGAACGGCACACCGGAAGAATTTAGAAATAAAATGCGGAAGCACCTGTACAACTATTTCGAGAAAGTATAGCATAACACACTTTCATAAAAGACAGCTACTCTTTACAGTAGCTGTCTTTTTTTTGCCTTGGCAAAATTCTGATGTCAGTAATTATACTAATCTGTAAATTTTATAAATTAAATATGTATTACTTATTAAAATTTATATATTTACACTACAATCAAATGTAAACTGTCAAAAAGTAGATGAGTTAAAGCTGAAAAATTACTCCTGTAGTAAAGAAACTTATACGACATATATATTAAAATAACCAAATGAGCTCAGAGAAACTTGAAGGTGTAATTATAGCCATTCCTACCCCACTTACAAAAGAAGAAAATATTGATGTCTGTTCTCTTAAAAACCTGCTCGAATATTGTGTAGGTGAAGGAGCAAACGGGATTATGATCCTCGGTACCATGGGCGAAGGTGCCGCCTTATTAGACAAGGAAAGAAAGACTTTAATCAATACCACAGTGGAACAAGTTGGAGGCAGAATCCCTATTTTAGCGACTGCTTCTGCAGTTTCTACCAGAAAGACCATTCAGCAAGCCATTGAAATTGACCGTAGTGGCGTAGACTATATTGTATGTACCAGTCCCTTTTACTATAAATATCCAGATCCGGAAAGTTTGTTAACACATATGGAAAGGATCGACGACGCTGTTGAAAGGCCATTGATATTTTACAATGCGCCAATATTTACCGGCAACCCTGTCAGCACAGACCTATTGGAGAAGATCCTGAACATGAAAAATGTGGTGGGTATAAAAGATTCCAGTTGCAACTATTCAAATTTTGTCCAGTTGCTCAGAAACTATCCTGACAAAAACCAAAGACCAGGAACCATTATGCAGGGAGATGAATCTGTATTCGATTCCAGTCTGCTATTTGGTGCTGATGGTATTATTTCTGGTGGAGGCGTCGCATTTATCAGACTGCTAAAGCAACTCTACACTGCGGCTATCACTAACGACAGATTAAACGCAATGAAACATCAGAATAATTTTACAACCCAATTACTTGAACTATTGTCACCAAATCCCCAGCGCAACTGGGTTTACAGCATTAAGAAACGACTTGCTGACAAAAATATAATAACCAATCCCTATGTAACCGCACCTTTTTTAAGCTAACCCTTAACCTCAAAGCGATGGTAAGAACTGAATCCCATTGTGTAAAAAAGATCCGTTTCAGTATCTCATTATTACTGATAGCCACTATTTGGACCAATTCACAGGCACAAGACACCTTAAAAATTGTGGCTTTTGGTAATTCGACCACTGCCCCCAGAAAAACTGTCAGCAAAGTGTATGCTGTCAGGCTTCAGGATACCTTATCACAGCTGGGCATAGCTTCTTGTGTAATCAATGCCGGTGTAGCTGGTAGCCATTCCGGCTCCATAAAAGACAATAACCTCCACAGGGTAGCTCATGGAATGGATAGATTTGAAAAAGATGTATTGACCAACGCACCCAGCTGGTTAGTCATCAGTTTCGGGATCAACGATGCCTGGCAGGATAATGGTAAGGAAAGCCCTTCCCGGCTATCTATAGAACAATACTGCAACAACCTCTCCTATTTTATTGACCAGGCAAAGAAAAGTAAGATCAAGCCCATCCTGATGACGCCGAACCCAATTGGAAAAAAATATGAAAGCTGGCGCCATAAAAGGTTAAAAAAATACATGAAGGCAACCAAACGCCTGGCTAAGCAACAAGAAATACCCCTGGTGGATGTATGGGCCTTGTTTTATAAAAACGCTTTTCATCAAACTGATGGCGTAGACGTCTTGTTGCTTGATGGCATGCACCCCAATGATGCAGGGCAGAAAATAATGTCTGATGCATTGATAAAAATCATTAATCAACAAAAATAACATGGTATGAAAACAAAACTTATCCTGGCATCCGTTCTGATCATTGTGTCTTTCGGTTTAAGGCCTCTAAAAAGTAATGCTGCCCTCAACTTTGTATTTGCTGATACCGTCAATACAAAGGGCGGAAAGCTAACCACAAATGGAGTATGGATTGCTAAAAATGTGAAAGAAATAAATGGCTTAAAGATGGGCCCTTTTATAAATTTACCCGATGGGAGCCTGCTTACCGTAGACAGCATATCCAGTTTTATAAGTAAAGACAATGGGAAAACATGGAAATCGTACCCTATTTTTAATGAACCGGGTAAATTTGCCATCCGGATTGAAAGAGCACTGGTATATACCAAAAGTGGCACCATAATACTCGCTTTCGCAAATGACAAAGAAAAGGCAAACTGGAACTGGCAGAAAGATATCAGAGACTCTCCAGGGGCAATCTTACCAACTTATGCAGTAAGAAGTCTGGATGGAGGTAAAACCTGGACTAACCTTCAGAAACTGCATGACGATTGGACTGGAGCCATAAGGGATATGATCGAAACAAAAGATGGCAAAGTTGTTTTTACCTCGATGATGATGCGCCACAATCCCGGCAGACACGCTGTGGTAACTTATACCAGCAGTGATGATGGTAAAAACTGGAAAAGAAGCAACATTATAGACCTTGGCGGCGTAGGAAACCATGGAGGAGTAACAGAGTCCACATTAGAACAACTTCGTGACGGACGTCTTTGGATGTTATTGCGTACCAATTGGGGTAAATTCTGGGAAACCTATTCCAGTGACAACGGTATAAATTGGGGAGCTTACAAAGCAACAGATTTTGATGCCAGCTCTGCTCCCGGTATGCTAAAGCGATTAAAGAGCGGTCGTCTGGTACTCATATGGAACAGATACTACCCCCAGGGTAAAACGGACTACCCTTTAAGAGGCGGTGACAACCAGTGGTCTGAAGTGCCGGTAAGTAACCATCGGGAGGAATTAACCATCAAGTTTTCTGAGGATGACGGAAAAACATGGACGAAACCCACTGTCTTTGCAAAAACAACAAAAAAGGGCACCCAAATATCTTACCCCTATCTTTTAGAACGAAATCCGGGCGAATTATGGGTTACAACAATGTTTGGTGATCTTAGAGTTAAATTATATGAAAAGGATTTCATCAACAAAAATTAGACTTTCTTTCATTCTGTTATCCATTGGATTGATATCATTCTCTATCGACAGAAATTATGATAGTGGAATAGCTTCATTAAAAGATTCATTCCCGGAAGAAAACTCATTTGGAATGCGGGTAAGAAAAGTACCTAAAAAAGCCGGTAGTATTCATCAGCCAGTTATTGTGGCTAAGGGACCTGGCAATGAAGCGACCATATTACGTACTTCGCAAAACGAGATTAAAGTTTTTTTTGTAAACAGACCAGGAGATGCTAACAAACTCATGTCGGTTTCTTCTGCAGACAATGGATTATCCTGGACTGCAGCACGAAAAGAATTTGACCTGCCAGGACAGGCTTATTATGCCAACGCCCTACTTAAAGATGCCGAAGGCAACTTGCATTGTATCTTCCACATCTTCGGCGAAGGCAAAAACGGTTATCGAGGCAGGCATCTCAATTTGTGGTACTGCCATACGCTTAACAATGGCAAAGATTGGTCGGAACCGACAGAAATTTACCATGGTTATGTTGGTTCTATCAGGGGTTTCATTCAGTTAAAGAATAAAAGATTTTTATTGGTCTTTGCTAAGGCAATACCGGCAAGAAGCCAGAAACCAAGCAACAATAGTACTGATTATGGTTTACATGACATTGGTGCCCTTTATTCTGACAACATGGGAAAAAGCTGGCAATCTTCTGAAAATGATTTAAAAATACCCATAGAATCAACACAAACCACCCGATATGGCGGTGTTGAACCAAATATTATAGAACTATCTGACGGAAAAATATGGATGCTGATCCGTACCAATAAAGGTGTTACCTACCAGTCTTTTTCCACTGATTCAGGTACAAGGTGGCACCAACCAGAGCCTACAAAGTTTATTTCTTCAGACTCACCGGCCGCCACCTTGCGACTTGCAGACAACCGGATTGTTATGTTTTGGAACAGCAACCAGCGATGGGATAACAAAAGAACCTATGCACTTGGTGGCCGGGAAACACTACATGCTGCCATATCATCTGATGAAGGAAAAACATGGAAAGGGTTTAGAGAAGTACTCACAAGCCCATCGACAAAACAGATAGAAAAAGGTGACAGGGGCACTGCATATCCATCTGCCATACAATCTGCCGATGGGAAAATCGTATTGGTTTCGGGCCAGGCAGAAGAACGAGCTATTGTTAAGTTTGATCCAAACTGGCTTGAGCAAACTACGCAAACTGATGATTTTTCTGAGAACTTAGCCAAATGGACATTTTTTAATAACGATGGTTTGACAAGCATGGGATCCGCTTTTTCTTTAAGCCAAAAGGGATTGCTGATCCGTAAAACTGATGGAACTCAAGATGCCGTTTGGAATTTCCCAATAGCCACAAAAGGTAAACTGCTTATCAATGTCATCAGTAACCCTGGTAATAAGGGGATCATACTGGCAATAACCGACAATTTTTCGGTTTCTTACGATTCATTGGCATCCAAAAGTGCAGTAATTTATCACACCATAAAACCGCAAGATATGCCGTTTATGGATAAACCATTTAAAATCAGGCTGACATGGGATATGCAAAAAGGAAAGTCCTGGTTATACTTAAACGATCACCTCATTACTGAAAAACCGTTTGAACGCAATACCTATTTTGGCCTTAATTATCTACGTTTAGGGATACCAGGAGGAAACATACAAGATCATAATGGTTTTCTTGTTAGATCTGTAAAAATGTCCCCCTCCTGGTAAGATAACGTTTTAGCCCATCACTTTAACAGCCAATTTATCCTCGATTTCCTTTATTGCATTTACAGTTTTCATAAAGGAATCAGGAGTAACTGATATAGAGTCGATCCCTTCTTCTACTAAAAATTGTGCAAAATCCGGATAATCAGACGGTCCCTGTCCGCATATCCCAACTTTTACGTTCATTTTTTTTGCTGATCTGATCAGGCTGGAGATCATTATTTTCACTGCATCATTTCGTTCGTTGTATAGGTTGGCAACTAATGAGGAATCTCTGTCTAGCCCCAATATCAATTGGGTAAGATCGTTCGAACCAATAGAAAAGCCATCAATCTGTTCAGCAAATTGTTCTGCTAAAATTACGTTGGAAGGAACTTCTGCCATCAGATATACTTCCAGCTTATTTTGTCCACGTTTTAAGCCAAACTCTTCCATTGTTTTATACACCAATGAAAGTTCATCAACGGTTCTGCAAAATGGAATCATAACAATTACATTGTCCAGGCCCATGTTTTCGCGTACGCTTTTAATAGCTTTACATTCCATCCCAAAAGCCGCTTTATACACGTCCGAATAATATCTGGAAGCCCCCCTCCATCCAATCATCGGGTTTTCCTCAGCAGGTTCAAAATACTTTCCCCCTGGCATGTTATAATACTCGTTGGTTTTAAAGTCAGAAAAACGAACTATAACCTTATTTGGATAATAAGCAGCTGCAATTTTTGCTATTCCGTAAGATAGTTTTTCAATGAAATACTGCTCTTCGCTCTCATATCCCGAAATTGTTTCCCTGATCAGTGTCGTTAGCCCGGCATCTCCTAAATATTCATGTCCGAGAAGTGCCAATGGATGAATTTTGATGTAATTGTTAATAATAAATTCCTCGCGCGCAAGTCCAACCCCTTTTGCAGGATAATGGGCATAACGAAACGCAATATCCGGAGACCCTATGTTCATCATCACCGGAGTATTGATTTCTGGTAAATCAGAAATGCGATGTTCTTTCTTTGTAAAGGCAATTCTGCCTCTATATACAATACCGGTTTCTCCCTCTGCGCAGGAAACGGTAATTTCTTCGCTCGTTTTCAATATTTCTGTAGCATTATCACACCCTACTATGGCGGGCACCCCTAATTCCCGCGCAACAATCGCAGCATGGCAGGTCCTTCCGCCTTTATTAGTAATAATTGCAGCGGCTTTTTTCATCACAGGTTCCCAATCCGGATCAGTCATTTCGGTTACCATAATATCTCCTGGTAAAAAATTGATTTCATGAATAAGGTGTTTTTCAAGCCCACCAAATTGTGTACCCTACCAGATGCGATTTTATCACCAACAGCTACACCAGTCAGTATAATTTTTTGCAGGCGCTCGGTATCATTAATCTGGTATTCCGTAATATAATCAACCTTGTTACGGGAATGTATGGTTTCCGGTCTTGCCTGTACAATAAAAAGCTCGCCGGTGATGCCATCCACCGCCCATTCCACATCCATTGGACACCAGTGACCTTTCAACTTTGTATAATATGCTTCAATCATCATCACCCAATTGCTAAGTTGAAGTATTTGGCGATCAGTTAAACAAAATCGTTTTGCATCTTTAACAGGTGTTCTGATCACTTCAACAGCTTTCCCTTGTTGCACTCCATAAACCATCTGTTCTTGTTTTTTACCCAGTTTTTTCTCTATGATAGCCGCAAATCCTTTTTTAAGCAGTGGTTTATAAACAATAAATTCATCAGGATTAATTGCCCCCTGCACAATCATTTCACCTAAACCATACGAACCATTAATAATGACAGCATCTTTAAAACCACTTTCCGTATCAATTGAAAATGCAACACCCGAAACGCCTATGTCAGAGCGCACCATTTTTTGGATACAAACAGAAAGACCAATATTAAAGTGACCGAAGTCAAAAGATTCCCTGTAGCTAATCGCCCGGTCTGTAAATAGTGATGCGAAACAGTTTTTAATTGCAACAAGCAGCTTTCCAGTCCCTCTGATATTTAGAAAAGTATCTTGCTGCCCTGCAAAAGATGCGTCTGGAAGATCTTCAGCGGTTGCGGATGAACGGACAGCAACACCCAGCTTATCTTCGTTATCACCTATCAATTTTCTATAAGCACCTATAATTTCAGTTTCCATTTGTGAAGAAAACTGTCCGTTTTGTATCAATTGCCTGATTTGATTGCCGCATGATGACAGCGCTTTCAGCTGATCAATATTTGCCTGTTCAACAATATTTTTTATTTGTTGCTCCAAACCATTGTCTTTAATAAATTGGAAATATGCTGAACTGGTTACAATAAACCCATCAGGTATGTTTACACCTAAGGGCGTAATTTTCTGCAACATCTCTCCAAGTGATGCATTTTTACCACCTACTAAATCAATGTCCTCAATAGAAGCTTCAATAAGCTCCATCGTAAATATGTTACCTTTCATATCTTAAATATTTAATACAAAGCTATACACCTGCTTACAGCTTCCTTTGTTAAATTTTAAGCAGAACTAATATTATATTAATAATATTAGTTCTATTTTTACTATTTTTATATAGATATAGTATAAATGAAGGATTTTATTGAACAAGTATTAAAAGCTACAACTTCTACAATCACATTGGCAGAAGGAAGCGCCTATCATGCACTGAACAACTTCCACAATCATCAGGAAATAGAACTCGTTTATGTTAGGTCGGGTGAAGGGACCTTCTCCATAGGGCATACCTCAAAAAGGATTTCAAGCGGCGCGATGATTCTGATAGGTACAAATATCCCGCACATGTTCAAATTTGAAAGCAACAGATATTATGATTATGCCATGAAACACGCAAAAAGAATTGTTCCACTGCAATTGTTAACCCTGCATTTTGATCCTTATAAACTGGGGAATGATTTTTTGAAGCTTCCTGAAAATATCGTTATCAAAGACCTGCTTGAAAAAGCAAAGAAAGGTCTTTTAATTCCTGAACAAACAAAACTGGCTGTGATTGAATATTTAAAAAAAATCGAATCATCCCTTCATTACGAGCAGCTACCTTTAGTCTTACAGCTCTTAAACAAAATTGGTGTATCTGAAGAAATAGTGGGCCTATCAGCTTACAATGAAAAAAAAAACGTTTAAAAAAATAGATGAAACCAGGTTAACCATGGTTTATCTATATACAATGGATAATTTTTATAAAGAAATCAAGCTGGAACAAATTGCCAATGTAATCCATATGGTCCCTAATGCATTTTGTCACTATTTTAAATCACGTACCGGCAGAACTTACTTCGATTTTTTGATTGCGGTAAGAATCGAACATGCCTGTAAATTGTTAAGGGAAAGCAACGACAGTGTAAATTCAGTTTGCCGCGACTCAGGTTTTAGTAATTTATCAAACTTTAACAGATACTTTAAATTGCAAACCGAAAAATCGCCTTTAGAATATCGGCGGAGTTTTAGAAATTAATCAAATCTTGCCAATACATGACGGCCAACTGCAACATCATGCCGCTTTACGCCTTGAAGCCCTCCAGGGAATAATTGCACCAAACATGATGACAATGGCAATGGTTACCACTAACCCATTTCCTTTTGAAGTAATAAAAGCCAGCAGCAACAGTAAAACAGACATAAACAATAAGGAGAAGCTGATCATTTTTAAACCAAATACATTTTGCTTTTTTATCATCTGCAGCTCTTCATCGTCAATAGCTACAGCGGCCTGCTTCTTGTCTGCTTTATATACCAGGTAGTTCTCGTAATCCTGACTTACTTTAGTCTTTCTTCTGACGATCTCATAAATCAACAACATGAAAAACGGCAGTAAAACCCCCACCAACATTTCATTGGCCCTTGATAATTTATAACCATCTATAAAAGGTATGATCATCTTAAATACCACATTTACCGAAAGTGATATCAACGTGATATAAATAGTTGCTTTCCCGGACAGGCGCTTTGAAAACAGGGACCAGATTGGTGGCAGCAGTAACGGCCCTCCCGTTAGGGCCCCCACACTTAATGTAAACTCAACAATACCACCTATATAGGGAACACCCAGCGCAATCACGATCATCAGCAGACCAAAAAACCAGGAAGAAGCACGCGCTACGAACATTAGTTTTTTATCATCGGCATCAGGATTTACAGATCCTTTGTAGATGTCATTGGTAAATACGGCCGATACCACATTAAGTGCTGTATTGGCAGATGCCGAAGTGGAGAAATACATACCTGTCAGCATTAAGCCCAGGAGCCCTGCCGGAAGCACCTGTTTGCAAACCATAATGTAGGCATTCTCGGCATCCAGTCCCGAAAGTGCCGGATTAATAACCCGGTAAGCCATCGGTGGCAACATCCAAAGCACAGGGCTTAAAATATACAGGCCGGCAAAAAGATAAGCTACCTTTGAAGCACTTTTAGGTGAGTCTACACTGGTATAGCGCTGTACAAATGTCCAGTTGCCACCAATATAAAAGATATGGTATATGGCAAAGGCAAAGATAAAACCCCAGGTATATTCGCCATGAACCAGGTTGAAAAAATCATCCGGAGCTTTGTCTATAAAACCCTGCACACCACCTACCTCGTTAAATACCATGGGCAAAATAATCAGCACCGCAGCTGTAAGTACTACGAATTGTAAAATATCTGTAACCATTACTGCCCATAAGCCGCCTATAGCCGTGTAGGAAATCATTAAAATTCCCAGTACAACTGTAACCTGCATCAGCGGATAGTCCAGTGAGCCAGAAACCAGTTTGGCCACAGAGTATAGAACTGACCCTTTAATAAATACTGACACAATGGTGAATATAAAAATGTAGCTTTTCTGAACATTGCTGCCCAGTCTTGCCTTGATAAACTCGGCTGCGGTAAGGTTGCCGGTGGCTTTCCACCTTGGCGCAAGGTAAAGACCGGTAATTAACGCGCCGATACACATCGTCCATTGAATAGTAACCGCTACCCATCCGTGTTGATAGGCAATTGCACCCCAGACAACAAAAGTTCCTGCAGAAAAAAAACTCATGAATAAGGATAAACCACCAATAAACCAGGGAACAGATTCGCCCCCTGCAAAAAAGGATTTTAAGTTTCTTCCCGTTTTGGAAAAACTGATGCCTACCAGCATGATGAAAATAGAAAAAACGACTACGACTATTGTATCTATCATGATTAAAATTGATTTGGTGAATAACATCTCAAAGAGAACAAGGACGCTGGTACATGAACTGATGGATGCGTCAATATAACTTTTAGTTTTTTAGTTTGTAAAGGCGTGTCAAATATGATTTCGTTCCTTGTATGATAATTGCCGGTTTTTTGGTAAATAACCTTTCCATCTCCATCTTCAATATGATAATCCCTTACGCAAAAAGGCATTACAGTTTCGGGATGTGTCATGAGTACCGACTCCATAGCATGATCTGTATCTGTGTCAAAGACCAGGTCAATCCGGTTAATAAACCTTGTCTGTTCCCATGCCAATTCAATGGCAGGCGCAGGATCACTGGGATCTGCCACCCAGGCATTGGGTTGTACGGTTGGCCGGTCAGTTCCGTTTCTGATATGGCCAACTGCAAACGTATGAATGGCTTGTTTAAACTGCAAAGCGATATTCTGGCCTTCCGGCCTCCTCTGTGGGCACCAAAACTCAAAACTCTCAACTCCAGATCCATCGGGAGCCAGCTGTTTGCCATTGTTGGAAACAGCCTTGTTCACTCCATTAAAAACAGAGAGCATACCGGTAATTCTTTGATCGGAATAAGCCAGTTGTACTTTGCTGTTGATCAGGAAGCAAATAAAAACATACTGCTCTTTATCCGTACTAATATCAAAACTTATATTTACTTCCTGTTCTCCCGCTTGCAGTTCTATGTGCTTTACTGCAAGAGTCGTATCAGGTGTAAAACCACCTGTTTTGTTGCTCACCCTTAATTCTACAGCCAATGTAGTAGGTATGTCGGCCCTCAGCAATACGCTAAATGATGGAAATTTACCGGCTTGTAAAGGTAGCAATTGGGCAGCAGCAGTAGAAAGTATTTTAAATATGCAATTTTGCCTGCTAAAACCTTTAAATTCCAGATTTGAGCTGGACCGCAGCCCTGCATACTGAAGCAGGTCTTCTTTATCTTCCCAGCTTACACCCGGAATATACTGACCCGTTTTTATCAGCTCCTTCTGTAAAAGCGGCAAATAGTTTTCCTGATACAATTCGGCTGGCAACTTTTTATATTTCAGACATAGCGCCGCTGCTACCGCCGCTGCCTGTGCCACATAAGCGCACGTGGCCATAACCCGGGTACCACCAAAAGCCACATGGCTAACACTGATGATACGCCCGGCAAGGAACAGGTTCTTTATGTTCCGGCTGTAGAGGCAGCGGTAGGGGATCTGAAAGATGCCTTTGCTATGCCATTGATTGCAGGGTGATCGATCACTGAACACTCCATCAGCAGGGTGGAGATCAATAGACCATCCTCCATAGGCTACCCCATCACTATGGAGTTTTTGCGCTATTAAATCTGACTGCGAAAGGATATAGTCGCCTTCAAATCTGCGGCTCTCCCGTTTGCCAGGTATTGTCCCTACCCACTCCAGCGTATAGTTTTCTGCTTCAGGAAAATTACCTGAGTTTTTGATATAGTCCCACACCCCATAAATCACTTTCCACAGTTCCCATTTGATCTGTTCGGTATCGTGCACGGTATCCATACGCCCCCCATGTTCTACCCACCACAGCTTACAACCGTGCTCCTTTGCATTAAAGCTTTTATATCTTGGTATTTCTTTCTGAACATCAATTGCAAAGGCCGGTGCGGTAAATTGAACGGGTTTGCCCATGTCTTTTGTATAAAAATAAAGGGAATGCCCAAGCAGTTCACCATAGCTGGCATCTGGTGCCATCGGCTCATTAAATTCGTCAGCTAACTCTGCACCCATTCTAAATGCTGCCCCCGAAAGAAAGCCTGCAATACCATCACCAGAGGCATCGCAAAACAATGGGGCGCTAATTATATATTCAGTAGCATTCTGGCTGCAGAAAGCCTTTATACTGTCAATCTGATCTGCTTTAATTTTATTTACTTCATATACGGCAGTGTTAAGCAGCAAAGTAATATTACTTTCCTGTTTCACTTTGTCCAGCAGGATCATGTCTAATATCACAGGGTTCCCTTCAGGATTTCTATAAGTATTTTCTACAAGCAGTTCATCTATGATGCCCCCTTCCCTGCTCCAGCGGTTGTTATTGCCCATGTGCGAAGTAGCACCCAGTATCCAAAGCCGGACCTCGCTGGATGCATTACCCCCCAAAACTGGTCTGTCCTGCACAAGCACTACTTTTAAGCCCTGCCTGGCTGCCGTTATTGCAGCGCATACCCCAGACATCCCGCCACCAATTATGGCAAAATCTGCATTATACCTTTCAATTCTTAAACTGCGGCTTTCTTCTGCCTCTTTTCGTATCATTACTTTATTTTTTAGTTATCTGCCTAATTCCGTTTCTTTTGACCTGATCAGTTTTCCATGGATATCTGTTAATTCCAGGTAAAAACGAATTGGTTTATCTTTATCAACGGGCAGGGTAAATTCAAATGGGTATTCATTTTTATCGATCACCTGTTTCCTTTTCCCATCAATCTTATAAATCATCCTGGCCTTCCTCCATCTGGTATCGTCTTCCTGAAGAAATACAAAAAGTTTTTGTGCATAAGCACCAAGCTTAAACAATAAGGCCTTTGTATCTCCCTCCGGGATATGTGTATAATCGCTCCTTTCATCTTTTTTCACATTCAGGATCTGGTCCTGAAAACCACTGCTGATTTTTACACCAGCAATAGCCACAGCAACAATACCACCCGCAGGAACATTGATCCCGAAAGAGCCGTCTTTTAAAGGCAAAGGTTGCCCAGAAGGATATAAAATGCGCAAACCGGTATTGTCCGAAAAATTAACCCTCGAGGGATCTATAGAAACTTGTGTACTTACTTCCTTCTGCGACTGGTTCATAAAAGCCAGAAATAGTGTATCTCCTTTTTTTGCACTGATATAGTTTAAAGCAATATCATCTATGTGCAGCAAACGGGATGGCATCCACAGCTGAACATTTTCAAACTGAAAAAAACTGCCCTTTTTAGCTCCGTAAAACTTATTCTGCAGATAAGCATAACCCTCTATATAATCACTTGGAAAGTCAATCCTGCCATTGCTTTTTACATAAGCATCTGAAACCAGATAATCGACAAACATAGAGGCCATTGGCAGAATATGATTGTAATGAAAGGAGTTTACACTCTGGTCTTTATGTTCATGAAGTGGAAAATCTACTTTTTCATAGGCAGTAGTCCTTTCGGTGTTGATATGATAACCCGGAAAACTTTCGGAACGCCCCACAATAGAAGCTTTGGCTACATTCATCAAAAAAGGATCTTTTGTTTGATAGCCTATCCTCAGCAGCCAGGGTGCATAGGTAGACATAAAAATAGCGCGGTGACCAGTTGAAGTACCTGATGATTCAGGTGTTAATCCCATTTCAGAGAGTCTCCATGCAGGGACTTTTTCTTCAGGGTAATACATCTGATGGTGCCCTTTTGATTTCAGGTACCAATACATGGGTGCTTTTCCCCCTTTATTCACTGTAATCGCATCATTTGGTATGGCAGGGGCCATCCAGGTAAACAAGGTATAATGCCTGGCCCCGTCCCTTGCTGCCTCCAGATATCGCTGATCGGCAGTAAGTTGATATAACTCCAGCAGGGCCGACCAGTTATTGGTAAATGTTGGCCAGAAAAAATTGGAGCTGAACAAGGGATCACCAAATTGGCTTATCCTGGTATTTACTCTTTCTTTCAGATATTGGTCTGCCAGCAACTTACTTAAACGCAAATAAGACGAATCGGAGGTCAGCTTAAACATAAACATTGCATTTACCCAGTTCCGGCCTTTCTGCTCCTCATCAAGATTTCTGACGCGTGCAGTTCCAAATTCCTTTTTTGCCATGGTAGCATAAAAAGAGTTGTTCTTACCAAAAACATCAGACAATACCTGTAATTCGGATAGGGGAGCAATCGGGCCCCTTAGTTTTCGGGAAGGGGATTGGATTTTCTGATTGCTGTCAATCGCAAACAGAAATTTCTCGCGCGACAGCATAAACTCCATTAACGGGTATGCCCTTTTATCAAACATCTCCTGATCATCCCTCACAATAGACAGTTCCAAAGGGTTCAGGCTCGAAACATTTTTCACTGCCCCCGGTACATCTGTAGCATAAGCAAAGCCTTTCAGGCTATCAATAAACCAGGCGTAGCGTGTTTTCGAATAATCAATCAGGTTATCCAGAGTTGTATTCATAGAAACAGTGGCGTTGCTCCGGTAATCCTTAAACCCGAATACAGAGGTTGCTATCTGCTCATATGTTTTAGTGATACTCAATGGTTCAACAATAAGGCCCATCGAAAACTCAAAAGAATGTCCTGCCTTCATCTGCGAATTCATTCCACCCGGCATAGGGGCAAAAACCTGGGGCTGTAATTCAGATCTGTCATTCAGCAATGCAATTCCAAACTGGCTGTTACTTAGCAGTGGCAAGGGCTGAAAAGGCAAATACCTGGAAGCTGCCAGTACACCTATTGAATTGTGCCCGTCATTTACCAGCGTAGTGGGTATTGTTGCCATAAACGACGCGGTAAGATAGGGTTGCAATGGAGCCCTTTTTTCTGTCCAGATCAGCGGCTGCCATAGTTCATCAACATCACCATTTTTAAAAGAGGGTGCCCCAATATACCCTACACTATAAAAGCCGTCTTTTTTAGGTATAAATAAAAATTCTATCCTGGGATAAGGTGTACCACTTTTGATGATCCATGCCTTTAGCCTGAACATGGCATGTTCCGGAAAGATAAAGCAGATGGAATCACCGGAATTTACTGTTTTGGTTGCAGTAAGAAAGTATGTTTTTCCTGCATGATAGATATTGGCTGTTCTATCTTGCTTTGCACTCCTCAATATTTTATCATCAAATCCATCGCCGGCAACACTGGCGCTAACTGACTGCTGATGATAATCAGCCAGGTTAGGATCACTTGTTTTCCAGGTTGGGACATTGTAGGAAACTTTTTTTAAACCTGAGGGTTTTAATGCCAGCTCTGGATCTTTTTCGTTGCAGATTACTACAAAATCGGGTTTAAACAGGTACGTTTTACCCTTTGAGCTCATTTTAAACCCCTTACTGTCAGTTGTCTTTTGCCCATTCGCCTGCATACATGAAAAACAAGCAATTGAAAAGCAAATGATTTTAATATAAGTGTTTATTGTACTGCTTACTATTTTCATAAATACACTATTTATCTTTCCGTTTCAAATGGACTACAAAACCTCCCGAAGGGGGAATGGATATATTCTTTCTATCTAACATGGCAGGAATTACCGATGAAGCGGAAAATGCACCCTTAGCATCGCAGATAACAATTGCCGTATAGGCCGACAGGTCTTTTATAAAGGATAGATCCAGGGTTATGGAATTTTCTGCAGCAAGCCCGTTAATTGCGGCTAAATACCAGTCATTCCCTTTCTTTTTGGCTGCAATGGCGCAATGGCCTATCCTGCTTCCATTTAGGACCAATGTACTGTCCCAGGTTGTTGGTAAATCCCTTATCAAAGGAAGTATAGGACGATATAAGGTATCTTTTAAAAGTGTTACCGGATTTTCGGCAATGCATTGAAAAGGTGAATCAAACAAATAAAGTAGGGCCAGCTGATGCGTAAGTGTTGTTGCCCCTCTTTTGGAAAAAAGTCCAGGTGTATAATCTGCAGGTCCCATGATAAACCTTGTAAAGGGCAACGCCGCATTGTGCCATGCTGGAATGGGTTCATTCATGATGTTCAGTTCCATTCCCCTGATACCTTCCCTGGTCATTTCATTGGGATAGGTACGATACTCCCCTGTAGAGGTCTGGCAGCCATGAAAGTTGACCATCAGCTTTTTTTTAGCGGCAGCTTTTAAAAAGCTGGTCTCAAAATCTATCAGCTCCTTTGCTTCACTGTTCATGAAATCTATTTTAATTCCTGCAACACCTAAACGGCCCAAGGTATCCAGAAAAGCATCACGATACGCCACATCCCTTAAAAACTTGGAATCCTTCCACACCCAGACCTTTATCTTTTTTTTACGGCCATATTCTACCAGATCTTTCAGCACCTCCCATTTTTGTTTCCATTTTTCCTCCCAGCCATCGTCAATTAATGTATAGGTATAATTTAGCCGGGCAGCGGCATCGATGATACTTTTTTCTGTAACAGGATCCAGGTAGTTCCCATCCTTTGTAATCCAGCTCCAGGCACTTTTTCCCGGCATTATATAATCCGTATTTTTAAACAAAGCACTATCGGGGTTTGCATTTAATGCTTCAACCAGGGGTTGATTAACCAGCTCATTCAGGTTTGCTGCCCAGCCGATGATGCGCCAGGGGGTAAAAGGAAGCTGGTCCGGCTGGACATAAAAACCTTTATCTCCTTCGGTAAAATCTACCGTAAGACTGTTTTTATTGGCTTTAAGCCGCATCCCGCTATACCCCTGCAATGCAGCTTCTGTAATGAACAAATAACTTTTATCTGCCAGTTGGGCCACAACAGGCTTTCCCTGTACAGGGCCAGTAGGGCTAATTTTATCCAGACTGTCAATCCGCGTTTCAGTCCACAAGCCGGCGTAAGATTTAAGCTTCCAGTTATTTGTGCGCTCAAAGAACCAGGCACCTGCACTTCCATCCAAAACAAAACTCGTTTGCTCTGCTGTAATGTGTACCTGCTTAGCAGGTAAATGATAACGGATAGCGCAACCCTGATCAAATACAGCAAACTCAATCAGGCTTTTGCCAATGCCAATCCGGTAACTTTTGTATGAAACATTTTTAACCTGATAGTTGTGACGGAGCAGTGAAAAGGATTCTGTTATGCTATTGCTGCTGATCAGTTTCAGTTTAGCTGCAGGATTCAAAAAGGGCCTGCCTGCAATACTTAAACCTAGATGAGAAGCATGTATTAGCGTCCTGTTTTTCAAAGAAAGCGTATAAAAAAAACCTTTATCCCCCTCCTTAAAAACACGAACCGTTAAAGAAGATGAGGGACTTTTAAGTACCAGAACCTTCTCCGCACAACGGACGGAATGCATAAAACAACTTGTTAAGCACAACACAAGCCCAAATGTTATTCTTATTTTCTTACCCATCTGTCTCATTTCAGTAATGTTCCTCTCAATAAGATCCGCCCTAGGTAGGCCACTGTCTGATCGTATTTTTCTGGGTGCTCAATTATATCTGCTCTCTTGTCTTCCGGCAGTATCATGAGTTTATCAGCCTTTTGGCGAGACAGAACGACCTTTACCAAATGGATGCCCTGTGGCACATTAACTACATCAAACTGCCCCCGGTATCGGTTATTGCAATAGCTGTTGAACCTGTTCATAATTTTTACCGGTTTTCCGTCTATAATCCATTCCAGCTGTCCAGCCTCTGGTCCGCCTATATCAAATACGCCCAACATATCTCCCTTAAAACGAAAACTAAAGGTAGCTCCGGGCGTACTTGCGGTAAACACGCTTGAAAACCAGGGATTGAACTTTTTAAGATTAGGATTGGCATCTGTCGGCATTAATTGCCAGGCATTGTCCAGCCCCTCCAAAGCCGATGGGTCAACCATCGTTGCCTCATCCCAGGCTGCAGTAATTAATGGCTCCGGTAGTTCCTTCTTTTTTAATTGTTTTGCTGCCGCTATTTTTTTGAAGGCGCGTGCTATAGCCGCTGCATACAGGTTCCCTCCTGCCGTTGTTGGATGAATTCCATCCTCAGAAAACAAAATTTTACCCTCATCAGCCTGAGTACCTTTCCAGACCAACTTCCCCTCTGCTTCCAGGCTCGCCGCCTCCATACCTAAATTAACAGCAGGGAGGTTGTAATGTATGCCAACCTGTTCCAGTCCTTTAATATTTGGCGGTAGTTCATTCTTTTGATAAAAAACTGTCTGACCGGTTAAAATAGTGTAGATCAAACAAATAGACGCATTAGGGTTTTCTCTGATCGTTTGGCGGATCATCCCCTCCATCCCGGGAGCATAGGCGCCATTAACTGCAAATTCTATAAAAATAAGATCAGGCCTATGGTTGAGTACCTGTTCTTTGATCCGGAAAGCACCCAGTTCCGTTCCGGTACCGGAGACCCCCGCATTGATCCATTGAAATCTGGCCTGAGGATAAGCCTGCTCGAGGTACCTGGCAGTCTGGAGGCGGTAGCCAAAATTTGCCTGGGTGATGCTCCCCCCGATAAAAGCGACCACAACCTTTTTACCTTGATTTACCTTTTCAAAAAAACCCGGAAAACCTCCCCTGACATTGCATTCCAACTCATTGTTAAAATTACCAGGTTCAATGGCTGGAATATTGAAAGCAGAAACCTCAAAATAAATCGGAGAAGCTCCAGCTTGAGAAGCCGCAATCTTATCGCGGTCACCTCGTGCTGGCCCGGTTTGGGAAAATACTGTAGCAGACATCATTAAACAACCAAGTAATATAGTTCTTACTGCAATTTTATTCATTGCCATTGAGTACAATTTTTTTTGATTTTGTTTTTCCATCATCGCTTTTAAAAATAAGTTCCAGTGTTGCACTTTCACCCATAGCCAGTTTGTTAAAACCCCATTCATAAGGATACTGGTTTATTTCCTGCACCTTATTATTACAGTTAACCTTTACAGAATAGCCATTTAAAGGGGCCGTTTCTGCAAATCCGTAGCAAGTATCCCATCCAAAGGGAGAGCGGATGCGGAACAGGAATATCCGGCCCCAGGGCGCCCCAAGGTCTATCACTTTCATCCCGTCTTTAACCGGCTGATATTTCTTTAATGCTGGTATCGCTGCTAAGGGAATGGAAATTGCCCTGAATCCCTTTGCAGGCACAACAACATCGGCTTTTGCCGCTTTAAAATCCAGCGAAATGGACTGACCATCCGGCAGATAGCAGAGCCCTTTCCCTTCTTTCAGTGCACCTGTAGCATCACTCCATTGTATAGTTACTTTTTGTTCAGTCCCGGCCTCCGAGGAAAGCAGGATCCAGAAGTTTTTATCGGAAACTGCTGTAACATAATTCATTCCCGGATGCTGAATGCTGACCAGGCCTTTATGCATACGCAGTGTCGCTCCTGCCTCTCCAAAAATCTTTCCTTTCCCACCGCCATATACCCGGTTATTAAACCAGACAAATCCTTCCTGCTTACTGTATGGGAACATTACATTTCCGTTAGAGCGCTGTATGGTTTCTGTGATCAGGTAATCAAGACTAAATGCAATATGTGGAGGGATGTGGTGATAATAAATAGAGCTCACATCTGGGCCTTTATAAGGGAAATCTGCCGACATAGGCACATCTGTAAAGCCGGTAGCATAATAGCCTGGATAATTGGTATAACGACCTATAACCGCGTTACGGGCATAGGTTTCGTAAATAGGCTTGTTTGCATATTGGAACACGCGCAAAAGGTGTGGTGCCCAACTGCTCATAAACACGGGATGAACAGTCTGGCCTTTTACCCTGGTAAAATAAGTACTGGGCTGCTCCAGTCCCAGACCTACAGGCGACACGAGCCATTCCGGAACTTTCTTTTCCTGTACATCACCTTTTTCTCTGGGGAAGCCCAAGCGGTAAGGCCGATTGCCTTTCCACCAGATACGTGTAACACCATCGTAGTGATTCCCCTGATGAATGGTTTGCAGACTGTCTTCCACTTTGGGATAGCTGCGTATTCCCGCAATGGTAAAGTAAGCGCCGTATTCTGCAGCTTTCAGATATTTTTCATCTTTTGTGGTCTCATACATATCCAGCAAATCCCACCAGGGTGCATAAAAAGTGGCATTGTAAAAAGGGATATGGCTAAGCAACTTATTGGTATTGTTATATATTTTATGCTGAATAAAAAGATCTGCATCTCTTTTTGCCAGTTGCAGCCATTTAGCCTGCCCGGTAAGCCGGTAAGCCCAAAGCGCCTGGTTCCAGGGAAGAAAATCGGTCGAATAACCCTTTACTGCTCTCAGGCTATCTCCCGGCAATGCTATACCTTTCAGCCAGGGATTCAACCCTTCCAGCAAACGGTCTAAACCGGCGTAGTAAGAGGTGGTAAACTGGGACCTAAAAGGGTTCAGCTCCAGCGTTTTTCGCGTGGCATTAAATGCTGTTGGAACAATGTCAGTGGCCCAGCGGTATCCGCTCCTGGAAAGTGTAAATTCTATTGTTGGCAGCGACCGGCTAATGTAAAATTCTTCGTCATTTTGCAGTACAGAGAGCGCAATATTAGTCAGCGGCGTAGCATTTACCACTGTAGGAGCTGTTTTAGGATCTCCTTCGATATCATAAAAACCCTTTAATCCTGGAACCCAACCTGCAGCATTATCATTTTTAACCAGTTCAATCATGCTAAATACTGCATCGGTAAGCGAGGATTGTTCCTGTTTCCTGTAATCCTTTACCTCAAATACCTCCTTCGATACATAATCCATGGCCGAGTCCCAGTTGCCGGCCCTTACACCAATAACAAACCTTCTGTCAATCAGCTCGCCTGCACTACATTTCGAATCGTTCATTCCCAGCACTGGTGAAAACATAACCGGCTGTATCTGGTTGTTATGGTTTTTTAGTGTAAACCCCGCAGGGGCATAATCTACCGACCCCCAGTCCTTTTTAAACAATTCAGGACCTGCGGCAACGTAGCTCGAAAAAATACCTTGTTGTGTTTTCGATGAAACTATGGCAAGCGGTTGCTGCATCATAGAAGTGACCATCATCTGTGGGCCATCAGAGAGCCGTTTATATTGAAACATCGGCGCCATCAGCACGTTTTCCAGCTCCTGATCAACAACAGGTTGAAAGGCTGCAACACCCATACTGTAATATCCCGGCCGGGCAACCTTACAGATCAGACGCAGATCAATATGCTGTTGTGCAGGAAGTAGCGACCAAAGGCCGGTGATGCTGGAACCATTGCGGGTAACATACTGAACTTTCAGGATTTGCTTGTCAATAGTTTCTGCCGATACAGGAATGGCTTCACTAAGATTCCCAGCTTCAAAAGGATCCATATCAGCGCCCGGCTTTTGCACTGCATGCTTCCGGCCATTAAAAACAAAATAGGCGTTCGGTGTTTGGCTGTCCCAGGTCGGATAATACTTAATAAAGCGGATGGCAGTAGCATCAGTACTGATTAAAAAGATCCTGTGGTCTTCCATGTTTGGAATGCCTGCCTGTTGCCACCGTCCGTCCTTTTTTACTTCTGTTTTACAGGCAATAGCCTTATGATCCGCACCCGTCCTTACAAATTGTACACGTAAGGCCTCGTTTTCAATTCCTGCAATTACCTTGTCTGTAGGGCTCAGTTGCAGTGAGGGGCTTGTGCGCTTCTTTTCTTCGCTAAGCACTTCCTGTAAGGCAGGAGCTACTTTCCAAGACAGAAGCACCTTCTTGTCCAGGTTATTTGGATTAAGGGTGCTATCCTGTACAAACAGGATGGCATCACACCTGCCAAAATTAAAATTGTGGAGACGCAGCAGCACATCGCTACTCTTCAGATCTGCATACCCCAAACGTTCCCAGGCATATCCGGGCTTCCCATGTCCGCCCGCTTTTTTTAACCTGGCATTCCCAACTGAAAGCTGGAACAACCGGGTTCGCGGAGAGGTTTCAAAATCAGGGGTCCTTATCCAAATGGTATAGCGGCCTGCCTTCCCTATGTTCATTACGGTTAGCGCATCGGATGTGCTGTCCAGCTCCCCTTCCATAAACCTTAAAATGTTGCCACCAATGCCATCTTTATTTACTTCAGTAAACCATTTACCCTTAAACTGGAAATCGGTTCCCAGCAACAGGTATTTTTCCTGCTGGGCTATAGCCGTTCCTGTTATTAAAAACAAGAATGCTGTTAGCAATAAACATAGGCCGGTTTTCTGGTACATCTTCTTTAAGATTTATTTATATTTAAGTGCATAGACCTGCAAGCCATAAGGTTTTATTTCGATGTGATCACCTATAGAAAAAGGAAGCTTTGAGCCTGAAGCAGAAAGGCGCACAGCAGTTTTCAGGTCCAGACTATACCCTTGAATAAAACCTGACTGGTCTAGGTGAATAGCACCTTTCTGTATTTCATCATCGTTATTCAGTACAAACAGATAAAATACCTTATCCTGCTTATTCATGGCGCATAAATAGTCCATATTGGGATTGTTTAATGACACGAGCTTTTCGATTAAAGTCAGATCCCCCTGCTGATCAAATATTTTTCCCTGCCGGAACCCAAATGTTTTATGTGGGCCAACCTTAGGTGCAAGAAAACCTGAAGGAAAATCAATCCGCCCCTGCGAGCGCAATGAAAGTTCGGCCATCAGGTAATCGGTGATCCACCCTATCTGCCACCAGGCATGATGAGGAAAAGGCCCGGCACCCTTGTTCATAGCACTCCAGTAATAAGATGCAACTCCTGTGGCCGGGTCTACAAAAGCATTCTTACTCAAAGCTGCTGTCCTCGCCATTTTAAGATACAGGGAGTCTTTTGTCAGTTGAAAAAGCCTGACAAACATGCCTGCATGACTAGCCAGTAAAATTGGGCCGCTGTTATTAGCAGAGCCTAAAACACCCCCATGTTCAAAACTTAGACCTACCTGGCTGATCTGCCAGTCCTCCAACTGCCTTGCTCCATTTTTTTTGCCCTTCCGATCAGGAATCGGATGGGAATATATGGAAGTTGTGTAGAATTGGGCCGTTTTAACAGCAGCCTGTTTAAACCTTGGTTCTTTTGTGATCTCAAACAGATCCAGCAATGCCTGGGCGCTTTGACCGGTTGCAAAATCGGGTGCAAACCTGGCATCTCCGCAAACTCCTAAAAAATAACCTTGCGCTACCGCATTTCTAATATACCAGTCGGCCGCCTTTACAGCGGCATCCAGATATTTTTTATCCCTTAGTATCTGGTATGCAATCAGCAGCCCGTAAAAAGTAGGCCTATAATCTTTCAGGTCCTCAAACATGGGTTTCTGCGTGTGGTTGTTGTAAGCTACTTCCCAATAACCTTCCGGCTTCATTTTAGTCAGCAGCCAGTCGGCCGCCAAACGGATCCCCGATTTGAGCTGCTGATTGCCGGGTTCAAATAAAGACACATTTCCCATATCCTGCAACATATAATAGGTGGTCGCTATTGGCTCGGTATAGGGGCCCCATTCTTCGGTAAAGCGTTTTGAACGATAAAGATAATATTGCCCTGCAGCTGCTCCGTTAAAAAATCCAACGGCTGTATTTTGCTGTGCCAGTTTAAAGTTCAGTGCATCTTTAAGCCGTTTATGGATAAGGACAGAATCCTGTGTAATATTGGCCAGCATCCACATTGCACCATAGTCGGCATTTTTTACGGCATCTTTTTCCGATTCATATACGCCACCTAAATATTCCTGGGCACCAATAGTACCACCGTTATAGTCAAAAGTCCGCCAGCGGGAAGTACTGTCCTTTTTTACATAGTTTAAAAGCTGTAGCATGCGATCAGATAAGGACTGCTTGCTTTGTTTTAAATGCAGCAGTTCATCAAAGCGGTAAACATCATTCACTATATGCTGGTATACCTGGTACCAGTTTGAAATATTGATGGTGTACCTGAAACTGAACGAAATGCTTTCCCCCTTTTTTAAATAGGATTTTTGCTGCCCCAATACCGGATGATATAAGGTTGGGCTCAGTTGCTCCTGACGGTTAATGAGGGACAGGCCAAGTAACCAGTTCGACTGGGTAGATCTATCATATTCCCATGGGTCCCTGCCTGTTCCTGGCTCGGCTGTAACGGCCAGCGTAATCCCTTCTTTATTGGTAAGCATGGCCGTAAGTGCTGCTGCTGTTCTTTCTCTTACAACAACTGGTCTGTCAGGAATTCCGTGGCCATAAGCATAAGCATCAGTAAAATCGCTGTTGATTGTGTTGCCCTGAAACACGCCGGGAATACAGCCCCATTCAAAGTGGTTTTTATCATTTGCACTAACTGCCGGACTCGCTATTGAATAATACCCGTCCTTAACAGCTGTTAAGCGGATAGAAACGCGAAGATCATTTTTGTAGACAGGGTCAAGGTGCCAGGTAGCTTCAATGGTGGCGACATCTGTTTTTTGTTGAAATACGATGGTATTTCCAACTTTTTTATACCCTTGCGGATAAAATAATATGGAACGCCCTTCTTTATTCAAAGAAACTGCAGAAGTATTGGCTTTCCAGGTAGGGATGATATAACGGTACTCCTGCTCAGGAAACTGAATTTCTTTCCCGTCCTTATCTTTAACCTCAGAGTCCATCTTAGGTTCACCTGCGCTGTAAAGCAGGGTATATTGCCCCAGTGTGCCCGACAATGCGCGCCATCCATTTTGGCCTTTCACCGATAGCTGCTTTATTTTATACCCATTGCCGGTATCTTCCCAATTCAGACGAAGCACCTGATTTGTCAAAGCAGCTTGCTGGGCATAACTATTGCCTGCAAAAGCAATCAGCATCACGATTAAACTGTTCAATCTCATTGGGTAATGTTTAATTCTATTTCCTTTACAACTGTTGCTGATCGCTCCAAATTGGCATTGGTTGCCACAAACGTCACTTTGTAAACGCCAGCCTTGGTATATACCCTGGTATAATTGGTCAGGTTTTGGGAAATGTTCTTAATGGATTCCCCTATATCTGGTGTAGTACTGTTGGGATTAAACTGTTTGGTTACCACCCAGTCGTCATCCAGTTCAGTGCTGTTCCTTACGGTAAGCAGCTGGGCCGAGGTAATGCTCCAGGTGGTAGCAGGACCACTAAAGTTAAAAGCAGTCCAGCCCGCCGTAGCCATGGTAGCTAGCACCGTTTCTTCTCCCTGCTGGTTGGTGCTCTTAAGATCAAAAGAACGGACTACCCAGCGGTTTTGCTGTGCTTCCGGCTTTATAACACTAGTCTTGTAAGCCAATGCCAATGCCATGCTTTTATTACGTGCAGCAAAACTGTTCAGGTCAATGTTCCCCGAAGGCGTCTGGTCCAGACCGGAAGAAAGAACAGCCTTATCGGTAATGTCTTCCCAGGTAGCCGCCCTAACACTTGCAGCATCATATTTTCCACTGAAATCGGTTGATACATATACCTTTATTACAGACTGGTCGATAGGCATGAGCCCGAACTGGGCGAAAGTCTTAAAATTGAGGGAAATGGAATTTCCTTCAACTACGGTTCTTTTTCTAAACTCATATTTACGGCCTACTTCACCCGACCAGAATACAATGTTCTCCGGTTTTCCGTTTATGACAAACCGCACAGAATCACCTATTTTATAACTGGTTTTTTCCGGTTCAACGGAAAAATCATCCGGAGCAGCCAGTTCATAGGTCTTCTGGCAGGAGGCCAGAAAAAAGCATACGATAGATGCAATTAATAACTTATTCATCTGATACAATTTTGTAGTTACCATCCTGTGTTTTGTTTAATATTAGGGTTAACGGCCAGCTCGCTGTTAGGAATCGGGAACAGCACGGCCCGTTCTGTTACACGTTGTGCCTGTGCAATTGCAGGGTCTTTTAAAGTCGCAGGCATATTGGCCTGGTACTCTCTAACCTGCGCCTGCATCACAGAAGGATAAATGCCCCATCTTACAAGGTCGTGTTTCCGGAGTCCTTCGAAAGCAAGCTCACGCAGACGCTCGTTCCTGATCAGGTCCAGAAAGTCCGGCTGGGATAAACCAGCAGCAGCATCTGCCTGGACATCTGGCAGGAGTACATCTTTTCCATATCCCCTGCGCCTTACCATATTGATGGCTTTGTACGCGTCGGCAGATGGACCATTGTTTACATAATTATCAGCTTCTGCAAACATCAGCAATACATCCGCATATCTTAACAAAGGCCAGTTGGTACCGGTATAGTTTTGATTTCTTGGCAGAAGAAGTTCATACTCCCGTCTCCATTTCCCATTGCTCCTGTCGTATATCTGATCTGCCGCCCAATTGGTCTTTACCGCCGTTTGTCCGGTAGTTACATATCTGAAAGGTGCAACCGTCCAGTCCTTTCTCTGGTCGCCAGCTGCATAGGCATTGTAAAGCTTTGCAGTAGCATGCACATAATCATAACCATAGCCCATCTCAATGTTTCCACTGGTAATGCCATTATAACTGCCAATCATACCACCCTCCTGTATTTCACCCTGGTTCGTTCCTTTAAATTCGACTTCCCATAAACTTTCTCTTGTGTCAAATATTTCCTGCACATGATTGATATAGACCTGTTTAAAATCAGGATTCAGCCCGTGCAATCCAGATAGCATTACTTTTTCTGCATAGCTTCTGGCATCAGCATATTTTGCAACATCATTTAGTGGAAAACCCGCCATAGTCAGATAAACCCTGGCCAGTATACCTTGTACTGTCGTTTTCGTAATTCGCGTATTATAGCCATAGTCAGAAACCGACTTTACCAGCTCCTCTGCCTGTTTCATATCGGCCACTATACGCGCATAAATATCTTTTACAGGAGTACCCGGAAGTGGGGCTTCTTCAGGCGATTTGCTGGATTGAAGCTTTAAAGGTACCGGCCCAAACTCATCTGCCAGCATAAAATAATAGTAAGCCCTTAAAAAAAGTGCCTGCCCTTTTATTTCGTTACGCTTTTCTTCAGTTACCTTAACCGCCTTATCTATGTTCTCCAGTAACATATTTGCGCGTTCAATGCCGGTATAAATCGCTTCCCAGTGCCTGTTTAGTTCCAGGGTAGAAGCATCTACAATATTGGCATTCATTCCCGATGTCTGATTTTTCATGAAAAACTCGTCACTAAAAACCATATAGCAGGCCATACCTTGTGAATAAACCCTGTTATCGCCCAAACGGTCGTATACTCCGGCCAATGCAGATTGCAGTTCGCTTTCTGTATTGTAATAATTTATTGGTGATACAAAATCCTGTGGGGTTGTGTCCAGGATCTTTGAACATGAGGTGACAACCAATGCCAGCATCATAGCGATATAAAATAAAGTTGTTTTCATTTGTAAAAACATTTATCGTTAAAAAGTTAGGTTCATACCAAAGGTGATGGTCCGTGCCCGTGGATACGCGCTCCAGTCAAAACCAGGTGTAAGCGCAGAATGCCGCACTGAAACTTCAGGATCCAGACCCGAATAGTTCGTCCAGGTTACCAGGTTTTGTGCCGAAACATGGATGCGGACCGACTGTATCTTCAGTCTTTTCATCAGTTCGGGGGATAGGTTATAGCCAAGAGAAACCGTCTTTAAACGAAGAAATGAACCATCTTCAATATTTCTGTCAGAGAATACATTGGGGCCATAACCACCGGCAACCGGCAGCACACTATTCTGATTTTCTACAGACCATCTGTTTTCATAGGTCTTAAACATATTCAGGCTTGGTCTTGCTTCCGCTCCTTCAAATACGATCCGGTTTGCATTTAAAATATCATTACCGTACGACCACTGTAAGAAAACGTTGAGGTCGAATTGTCCATACCTGAAATTATTGGTCAATCCGCCAATGTGCAAGGGATTAGGATTACCTATGATCGTCTGATCATTTGCGTCGACAATACCATCTCCATTGATATCTTTGTATTTAATGAACCCTGGCTTAATCAGCGAACGTGCACTACCATTGTTAGGCACTTCCCCTTTCAGCTCGTAACTTCCGTTCGACAATACATTAAAATCGTTCAATTGGTATAGTCCATCAAAAACATAACCGTAAAATAAAGCTACCTGCCGCCCTGGCAAAGCAATATAGGGCAGTGAATTATTAAAATTGGCATTCCAGCTGGTAACCCGCGTAATCAGGCTTGGTTGGTTGCCATTCAGTTCATCAATTTTGTTCTTATTGAAAGCAATGTTGAAACTGGATGTCCAGTTAAACCGCTTTGAACTCAGGTTTACCGTATTTAGGGTAAACTCAAATCCCTTGTTTACCACAACACCTATATTTTTAAAGGCAGTAAGGTATCCTGTTGATGTTGGCAAAGAAGCATTCAGTAGTAAATCAGAGGTTCTTTTATGATAGAAATCAGCAGTAATACTCAGACGCTGGTTAAAAAAGCTGAGATCGAGTCCCGCGTCAAAACTGCCGGTAGGTTCCCATTTGAGGTCTTCATTTCCTACCCCAATTGGAACCGTTCCTTTAATGTATTGACCGTTAAAATAATAACCACTTTTGGTATTCCCGGTATTGGCACCTACTTCCATACCTAACACAGGTAGATAGGCAAAATCCGAAACCCTGTTGTTTCCGGTAATCCCATACGACAACCTCAGTTTTGCAGCAGAAATAGCTTTAATGTCCTTCAAAAATTTCTCTTCCCCTATATTCCAGGCAAAGGCCCCGGAAGGAAAATATGCCCACCTGCTTTCCGGAGCAAATTTGGAAGAGCCGTCGGCACGTAAAGATGCGGTAAATATATAGCGGGAGTTAAACGTATAGTTAACCCGGCTAAGAAATGATACCAGTGTGGAATAAGTACCGGTAGTTGTTTTTGAAAGTATGGTGCCCTGGCCAAGCCCTCTCACGCCCAGTACTTCATTTGGCAATAAAATAGAAACAAATCCATCCCCCTCCATACTATTCCTCTGCATGGTAAAACCACCTACAGCGTCTAAACGGTGTTTCTTGTTGAATGTTTTGTTAAAGGTGAGCAGGTTCTCGTTCAGTAAACTGCGGATATTCTGGTTTTCAAGCGAACCGTTGATACCATAGTTTTGCCCATAAACGGTCCGCGGATTTCCGGCTGCCGTATTGGAATTGTTAAAACGTTCGAACGCAAGACGAGTATCTGTCATTCCTCCACTTACCTTAAACTTAAAATACTTCAGAAAAGAATACTCCACAAAAGCATTGGCACTAAGCGATTTATTAAAAGCATACTGATACATGTTGTTGGAGTTTACCACAGGGTTGATCCTTAAATCTGTATTGGAAGCAACATCATCATCAAAAGGTTGGTCAAGGAAATTCCCATCATCCCCGCTACCCGTTACCGGCCTGTATCCCCAGGTGCTGTACATCAAATATGAACTGGCATTTCCTGCCGAACTGCTGTTTAGGTTATCACTGGTTAAATTGGCAATCTGACCTTTTTTGATTCCGTATGTATAATTGGTATTAAGGCCAATTCTTATATTTTGTCCCACACGTTGATCTATTTGAAACCGGCCCTGGTATCTTTTATATCCACCATTAATAACAATTCCATTTTGATTTAAATAAGAGCTGCTCACCGAATACTTTGTGGCCGCAGTTCCACCTCTCATAGAGAAGCTATGATTTTGCATAAATGCGTTCTGCATTACATGGTCCTGCCAGTTTATTCCCTGCTCATCCCGGTATGCATCCAGGGTTTTTCCATCCTTAAGATACAAAGCGGTAGCGGATGTCTTATTCAAGTCCAACTGGTATTTCACAAACTCGTAAGGGCTCATCACCTCTATCTGCTTACCTGGGTACTGATAGCCCAGCCAATTGTTATAGGTAACCACCGGCGCGCCTACCTTACCCTCCTTAGTTTTGATCATGATCACCCCATTAGCCCCCCTTGCCCCATAAATTGCCGTAGAGGATGCGTCTTTCAATATATCTATTGACTCAATATCGTCCGGATTAATGGTATTGTTATCTGGACTTTCCAAAGGAAAGCCATCAATCACATAAAGTGGTGAGTTTGATTGGGTAATTGAATTTCCACCCCGGATGGTGATGTTACTGATACTACCCGGTTGGCCATCGCCAGATCCGACCTGTACACCAGCCACACGTCCTGCCAGGGCATCTTCAAAAGAAACCACCGGGGCCTTTTCCATATCTTTTATGTTAACAGAGCCCACTGCACCGGTAAGGTCTTTTCGCTTTACTTCCCCATAACCAATAATGACCACATCATTTAAGGACGTACTACTAGTTTCCAGTTGGATTTTATACTGATTTTGGCTGCTTACGATCACGGTTTTGCTGGTGTAGCCAATCATGGAGACCAGCAGCAAATCGCCTTCTTTGGTATTGGAAAGGCTAAAGTGGCCCTGGCCATCTGTTACCCCCGATGTAGCTTTTCCCTGAAGGACTACTTTTACGCCGGGTAAAGGACCTCCTTTTTCATCAATAACAGTTCCGGTTATGGTTTTTACCGCCTGGGCCAGACCGGCCAGCGGAATACCCAGAACCAATAACATGGTAAAAAGTAAGTTTGGTTTCATATTTATAATTTATATTTGGTTTGGTAGTATTACACGCATTCTCTTCCCCTCCACAAAAAGCCACAAAACAGATCGCTCTGGTTCTATAAATCACTCTTAAAGTGATCTAGTATGGTATGGTCTGGTCTGCTAAACAAATATAAAGCATTTTATTTCTATTAAAAAAATAAAATTTTACAAATACCTTTTAACACTCCAAAAAAGCGATTACATAAAATTTGATAGCTTGTCTGGTTTGGTTTGTATGGTCTATTAGTTACATTTGTCTAAATAATATCCACATGACAGAAGTTTTAACTGAAAATCCGCATCAAAAAGGTGGTCATGGTAAAATGAAATACCAGCAACTGGCCGATCATATTATGTCATTGATTGAAATTGATCAGCTCCATATCGGAGATCAGCTACCCTCGCTCAAACAACTGCAGCAACAATTAAAAATGAGTAAGGAAACTTTACTCAAAGGCCTAAATGAACTTGTAGAAAAAGGTATTGTAGAATCTGTATACAGGAAGGGATATTACGTACGCAAAAAATCTATCCATCACTCATTTCGTGTTTTTTTACTGCTCGATAAAATGAATATCCTGCGTGAGCAGTTCTATCGTACTCTTTTTAACCAATTGGAAGACCGGGCCGATATAGACATTTACTTTCACCATCATAATTACCAGGTATTTGAAAAATTAATCAAAGAAAACCTGGGAACATATACGCATTATGTCATTGCAACTTTTCTGAAGGAAAATGTAGCCCCACTCCTAAACCTAATTCCGGATAAAAAAAGAATAATCATTGATTTAAACGAACAAGGTTTATCAGGCAACTATAGCAGTATATACCAGGATTATGGTTACGACATTTACCATAGCCTTCATAAGTTAAAAGATGAATTGAAGAAATACGACCGGCTGATTTTGGTTGCACATCCCGAAGCTGTGCATGCCAGATTGGTTATTGAAGGTTTTTTACATTATTGTACGGAAATTGAACACCCTTACTTGATACAATCTGAAATTGATGAAAAGACCTTCCAGAAAGGTAATGCATATGTAACCTTTAGCAGATATGATACGGATGATGTGATGTTAATTAAACTGGCCCGAAAAAAGAAACTTAAACTCGGTAAAGATATAGGGCTGATCTCTTACAACGACACCCTGGTGAAAGAAGTACTTGAAGATGGGATCACAGTCATTTCAACAGATTTTGAAGCGATGGGTAAAACTGTAGTACAAGCAATTCTGGAAGACAAAACCATTGTAAAAAGAAACCCCACAAAAGTTATAAAACGGCATTCACTTTAACTTTAACAGTCACTGATTCCCCTGAAAAAAGCATAATTAAAGATGCTTTTACCACCTCATGACTATAGGTCGTCTCCACCGGACTATTTTGTTTTATAATGTTCTGCCAATTTTAAGGCTTCATAAGCATTAACAACACCCCCGCTTACACACAGTTCCTTAAAACTGATCCGTTCACTTTCACCCCTTGAATTTTCATGCTTTACCTTCTGCTCAACCTTAACCACAGATTTCATAATGATCTCTCTTACTTCACGCGGTTTAAGTTCAGGATAATAGCTCAAAATTAAGGCAGCCAGGCCAGAAACAACAGGAGCAGCCATACTGGTACCGTCAAACTCTTCGTACTTAGATCCCGGAACAGTTGATTTAATCATGAAACCCGGCGCAAAAACATCTACGGTATATTTGCCGTAATTAGAAAAAGATGCCTTCAAACTCGCATCGTTCTTATAAGCACTTGCACCAACCTCAATCCAGTTATTGGCATGGGGCAAATTAAACTTAGCGGTATCAATTACCGGTTTCAAGGGCAGTGTCGGCACATTACGCCCCATGCCAGGGCCTTGCTGCTGATTGGCATTCGGCCTGAACAACATTGCACTAAGGTCTGGCTTCTTATGGGCCTTTTTATAGGCTATGGCTTCCGGACTGTCATAATATTTAGTAGGATAATTTTCTTCCAGGTCATTATTCTGGTTATCATTACCGGCTGCATGTACCAGCAATACGCCTTTTTTCTCAGCATATTTAACAGCATCATCAACAACCTCCTTATTCCATTTAAAGCCTTTTCCAAAGCTCATATTAATTACTCTTGCACCATTATCTACCGCATATCTTATCCCATTGGCAACATCCTTATCGCGCTCATCACCTTCCGGCACTACTCTGATGGCCATAATACTCACATTATCGGCGACACCGTTTATGCCTATGTTGTTCTTTCTATTTGCAGCAATTATACCGGAAACATGTGTGCCATGCTCCGCATTTGGTCCGGCCACATCATTATTTCCATAAAACCGCTCTTTTGCATTCGAATAGTCATCCCCCACCAGTGCCGCACGTTCATCATATTTAGGATTTAGGTTATACTTCAGCATCACATCATACTGTTTATAAGCATCCTTCATTTCCTTGTGGAACTTCTCTATAGATCCGCTTTCCCTGGCCCCTTTCCTGATAATCTTTTTGCATTGTTCCTCTTCTTCACTGTCGGCCTTATAACGCTCAATATCTTCCAGTGAAGGAATTGCCTTATGGTTGATCTGCCCTACAGAATCCAGCACTTTATTGATCATAGCCACAACTGCAAAAGTCTGATGTGCTTCATCGTATTTTTTTCCAAATGCCGCAGTTACCTTGGTATACAAGGCAAATTCCTCTTTTTGCGTGCTGTCCAAAATTGTTGATTTAATTGTAGACCTGTATTTTGGCTGATACTCCCTGAAAATCCTTACCAGCTCCAGATTGTCATAAGCCAGGTTCCCCTTTTTTGAGCCTATAAAATTCCAGCCATGTACATCATCCGCATATCCATTGCCATCATCATCTATGCCATTTCCTGCAATCTCCTTTTTGTTTGTCCACAGTACATCCTTCAAATCTTCATGGCTAATGTCCACTCCACCATCAATCACCGCCACAATGATCTTCTCTTTTGGCTTTCTATGCTGTAAAAGTTCAGTATATGCCTTTTCAGTACTGATACCAAAATATCCGTCTTTTATCAGGTCCAGATTATACCAGTTTGCCGGAAGCTTTACATTCTTGTCCTGCGAAAAAACTGCAGTATGCAGGAAAAAGCAGGCAATAAAAAATACTATAGATCTCAGTTTCATTGTTCAGCGCTTCTATAAATTAACGTAAAATACAATAATACGGTTTTATTGACTTCAGGATAAAGATTTAGCATATTTTAACAAACTTGGGTTTAAACAAGTTTTTGGTTTTGGCCCAGGTGTTTGAGGGGGCTTGAAACAAGAAAAGCCGGTAGTCATCTGGACTACCGGCTTTCTTTAAGATTTGGCACCGACCTACTCTCCCACGTGTTACCGCAGTACCATCGGCTCTGGTGGGCTTAACTTCTCTGTTCG